>JACQGN010000118.1 GCA_016199545.1 Betaproteobacteria bacterium
CCTATCAGTCACGCCCTATCAGTCACGCTTTATCATCACCCCGCGTTTAGCATTCACACCTCTAAGGCCATGACTTTCGACATGAGTCTCGTCCAGCGCGGCGCGCGTCTGCGCCGCAGCCCGTTCTTCGCCGCCACGCAGCGCTACGGTGCGAAGGCCTACACCGTCTACAACCACATGCTGTTTCCGATCTGCTTCGCCGACCTGGAGGAGGAATACTGGCGCCTCGTCAACGGCGTCACGCTGTGGGACGTCTCGGTCGAGCGGCAGGTCGAGATCACCGGGCCGGACGCGCTTTCGTTTACCAACATGCTTACTCCGCGCGATCTCACGCGCTGCGCCGTCGGACAGGGGAAATACGCGGTCGTCACCGCGGACGACGGCGGCATCATCAACGATCCCGTTCTGCTGCGGCTGGGCGAAAACCACTTCTGGTTCGCGCTTGCCGACAGCGACGTGCTGCTGTGGGCGCGCGGGGCGGCACTGAATGCCGGATTGCGCGTGACGATCGGCGAACCCGACGTGTCTCCGCTCCAGCTCCAGGGGCCGAAGGCGAAAGAGGTGGTGCGGGCGCTGTTCGGCGATGCCGCGCTCGCGCTCCGCTATTACCATTTTTTCGAAATCGCGCTCGACGGCATCCCGCTCGTCGTGACGCGCACGGGCTGGTCGGGCGAAGTCGGTTACGAGATCTACTTACGCGACGGCAGCCGGGGCGACGAACTGTGGGAGCGGATCATGGAGGCGGGCCGCCCTCACGGCATCCGCCCCACCGGTCCCTCCGACATCCGCCGCATCGAGGCCGGCATCCTCAACTGGGGCGCCGACATGACGCGGGAAAACAACGTCTACGAGGTGGGGCTTGAATATCTCGTCGATGATGACAAGAATACCGACTACATCGGCCGCGCAGCGCTCCGGCGCATCGCGGCCGAAGGCGTCAAGCGCAAGCTCGCCGGGATCGAGATGGCGGGCGAGCGCATCGAGTTCAACAGCACCCGTTGGCCCGTCAAGATCGACGACGCGCTGGTCGGCGAGGTGACGTCCGCCATTTATTCGCCGCGCCTGAAGAAGAACATCGGTTACGCGATGCTCCCGATCGAGCACGCGCAGCTCGGAACGGCGCTGAGCGTAGGCATCCCCGATGTCGAAACGCGGCGCGCAACCGTCGTCCCGAAACCTTTCGTTGACCCGAAAAAGGACATCCCGAAGCGTTGACGGCGAGCCGGCGCCGGCCGGGCGCTCCACCTTGTTCTTGATGCACGGTTACGCTTGTAGCAAAATGAGTCCTTCAGGATATGTCCGATCCAGGACACAACATCCGGCACAAGCGCACTTTCTTCGAGGGGTCCTCTCATGCAAGTCACCGAACAGCGCTTTGACAACGCTCTTCTGCTCAAGGTATCGGGCCGGCTCGATCGCGATACCGCGGACGAGTTCAAGGCAACCCTCCTGCCTCACGTGGAAAAATGCAGGCTGGGCGGCGATGTGCTGCTGCTTGACTTTTCCGATCTGGAGTACGTCAGCAGCCTGGGCTTTCAGGTGCTGCTCCTCGCGCAGCAGAAGGCGAAGGCGCAGAGCGGTTCTTTTGGCGTCGCCGCCCTGCAACCTGCCGTGAAATCGGTGCTTGACGTCGCCAATTTCGCCAAGGTGATCCGTTGCCACGAGAACGTGGAAAAGGCACTCGCCGTGATGTCTCACTCCGCGCACACCGCGTACCTCCAAGGCAGGTGATCGACCACTGGCGTTGACCGGAGCGTGGTCAGGAACGCCCGGACTATCAAGGCGATGCGGTTGTGACCATGGTGACGGCGCAGACCCGCCAGTTCAACGCGCGCCTCGAACCGTTCTCAGCGGTGCGTGAGTTCATCGAACGCTTTTGCGCCGGCGCCGAAGCGCCCAGGCGCACTGGCGAGGAACTGGTCCTGATCGTGGACGAACTGTCGGAAAACACGGTGCGGCACGGCTACCCCTCGATCGAGGGGAGAGCCACCGAGTGGCCGATATGGTTGACCCTGTCTGTTTCCGGCCGCGATATCGTGGCACTTTACGAAGATGCCGCACCGGCCCACAACCCCTTTGACAATATCGTGCCCCCCGATTATTCCGGCCCGGCCGAGAGTTGGCGGATTGGCGGGTGGGGCGTGCCGCTTATCGCCCGGATTGCGGGCAGCCTGCGCTACGAGTATTCCGGAGGCCGCAACCGGATTCACTTCACGTTGCCGATCGATCGTACCGGCATGTAGGCCGGGGTACGCGCAGCGTTCCCCGGCGCAGACTTCGTCGGGTAGCCTTTGGCAACCCGACCTACAGTCATGCCCCCCAGCGGCATGCGAGCGCTGCGATGTCGTCCGACGGATCGACGCTGCCGGCAAAGGCGCGCACCTCCCGCAAGATGCCGGCTACGATCTCCTGCGGCGCACGTCCGGCGTACGCGCCGAGCGCCGCCTCGAGCCGGGCGGCCCCGAACATTTCCTTGCGCGCATTCATCGCTTCCGTGACCCCGTCAGTAAACGCAAAGAGGCTACTCCCCCCGATCAGTTGCGTCTGCTGCACCTCGCGGGTAAACGCAGGTTCTATTCCAGCGGGCATGTTGCAGCCGCCGGCGAGCCGCGTCACCGTGCCGTCGGGCGCGACCAGGTAGGGTGGATCGTGCCCGGCATTGCACGAGGTCACTTCCCCGGTGCGCGCGTCCACCACGCACAGCACGAGCGTCGCGAACATCGCGTGCGGGTTGTCCTTGCACAACTCCTCGTTGGCGCGCGCCACCAGCTCCGCGGGGAACATCGCATCTCCGGCAGCGGGCGCGAGCTCCGCCGCGAGCAGGCGCAGCACTGTTTTCGACCGAGCCATGAATAACGCGGCGGGCGCGCCCTTGTTCGACACGTCGGCCACAACCAGGCACAGGCGTTCCGGCGCTACCCAGAAAAAATCATACAGGTCGCCGCCCACCTCATAGGCGGGTTGCAGCGTCGCGTACACCTCCAGCGGGCGCTCCGGAGTGGCGCTCGGGAAGTCGGTCGGCACCATGCTGAGTTGAATCGCGCGCGCGGTTTCCAACTCGTGCTCCATGCGCTCGACGTGCCGCATGACCTCGTCGCGCAGCCGCTTTTTCTCAAGGCTTGCGCCCACCCGCGCGCGCAGCAGCGTCGGGTTGAAAGGCTTCGGCAGGTAATCCTCCGCTCCGAGCTCGATGCAGCGGATCGCGCTCTCCATCTCGTCCACCGCCGAGATCATGATTACCGGAATATCGCGGCGCTTCGGGTCCGCCTTGAGGGTCTCCAGCACCTGGTAGCCGTTGACTTCCGGCATCATGATGTCAAGCAGCACGAGGTCGAACCGCTGCGACGCCAGGAGTTTCAGCGCCTCGCGGCCGTCCGCGGCGATCACCACGCGGGTATGACCCTCGCGTGCGAGCCGCCGCGACAGCATCTCGCGATTGTTCTCATTGTCGTCAACGACCAGAATGGCGCCGCGCTCGGCGCTGCCGGAACTCTCCCGGTGGCCGCCGGCATTCACGGCTGCCGGGAGCGGGGCAGCACTCGGGGCCGGGCGCAGCATCGCGCCATGCTTGACGAGATCCCGCAGGTGTTCCGCGGCGCTGGAGATGCGCTCCACGTCACGCAGGAGATCTTTGCTGCCGTCCTCTGTAACCAGGGTACCGAGCGTTGCCGCGACCGCGATCATGTCATCCAGCGGCGCGGTCAGCTCCGGCGGCAGGTGTTCGAAGTCAACGGCCCCCGTTTCAATGTTCCCAGGCGCCAGGAAGTCGTTGACGCGCTCGAGCAGGCGTCGCGCGTTATCGAGTATGCGGCGCAGGTGCGGCGCGAGCCCCGCGCGAGGGCCGTCCTCGGCGTCCTCGAGCAGCATCTCGCCATACCCGATGATATGGTTGAGCGGCGTGCGCAGCTCGTGGCGCAGATGGGCGAGCGTCGGGCGGTCGGGCGTCACGGCGCCGTCTTTTTTGCGAGCAAGGCTTCGATCTTTTCCGTGAGACGGGCGAGGTCAATCGGCTTGGTGTCGAAGTCATCGCAGCCCGCCGCGAGCGCCTTTTCCTTGTCCTGCGCCATCGCGTGCGCGGTGAGCGCGATGATCCCGATCGCCTGCGTGTCAGCCCCGGCTTTTAGCTGCCGGCTCGCCTCCCAGCCGTCGAGCCCCGGCAGGCTCATGTCCATCAGGATCAGGTCCGGTCGCTCCGACTGCGCCATCTTCACCCCCGCCTCGCCGTCGACCGCGATAAACACCTCATAGCCCTTTTTCTGCAGACGCCGGGACAGCATGTCGCGGTTCATCTCGTTGTCCTCGACCAGCAGGATCTTTGCCATCGTCCTCCCCTCCCTCAGCTCATCCGCTCACAGATTTCGCGCAACCTCGACGCAACGCAGGCTCACGCGCCCCGACCCGCCGCCTCGACGATCCGCTCCCGCCCCACGCATGCCGTCAGGGCGCGCGCCAGTTCGCCGAGGAATTCCTCCCGGCTGCGCGCGCTCTTCTGAACGATGCGTTCCACGCCGCCGTTAAGGCACCGCCGATCGTCCTCGGTCAGATCCTTCGCCGTCACCACGACCACGGGGATGCCGTGCCATTCCGCACGGGCGCGGAATTCCGCGAGAAATTCGAAGCCGTCCATCTCGGGCATCATGAGGTCCAGCACGATCGCATCGGGCCGCGCATCGCCGAGCGCCGACAACGCCGCTTTGCCGTTCACCGCTTCAGTCACGTTCCAGCCGTCCTCCTTGAGTGCGCGCACCACGCTTGCCCGCACCGCGTCGTCATCGTCCACGACCAGGATGTTGCGCGCCGCCGGCTGGCACAGGGATCGCAGCATGCTGACGAGCCGCGCGCGATTGATCGGCTTCACCATGTAGTCGGTCGCGCCGAGCGTATAGCCGCGGTTCTTTTCATCCACGATCGACACCAGGATTGCCGGGATGTCGGCGAGTTCCGGATCGCCCTTCAATGCGGAGAGCACGGTCCAGCCATCAAGATCGGGCATCATCACGTCCAGCGTAATCGCCGCCGGCCTGAGTTCACGTGCGAGCCGCAGTCCTTCGCGCCCCCCCGAGGCCGTCGCGACGGAGTAGCCTTCCCGGGTGAGAAAGCGTTCCATGGTTTCGCGCACCGCCGCGTCGTCGTCCACTACCAGCACCAGCGCGCCCTCCGCGCCAGGTCGCGGACGCGTCGCCGGCTCCGCCATGGCGGCCTCGGCCGCAACGTCCTTCACCTCGGCCGGAAGGCGCAGCGTGAACGTCGATCCGCGCCCGGGTTCGCTCTCAACGGTAATGTCTCCGCCCATCATCTGGCAGAGACGCCGGCTCAACGCCAGACCCAGCCCGGTGCCGCCGTACTTTCTCGTGGTCGAAGCGTCTGCCTGGGAGAATTCCTGAAAAAGGCGTGTCATCTGCTCGGGCGTCATCCCGATCCCAGTATCGTGCACGCGGAAGACCAGCGAGTCGCCGCCATCCGACCGTTCCCGCTCCACGCTCAGCGTCACGGTGCCATTCTCCGTAAACTTGCACGCATTGCTCAGCAGGTTGAACAGCGTTTGGCGCACCTTCGTCAGGTCGGCGTGCATCGTCCCCACGTTATCCGCGCACACGACTTCCAGGCGGTTCGACTTTTTCTGCACGAGCGGCGCGATGACCGCGGTGACGCTCTCCACCACGCTCGCGATATTGAACGACTCCAGATAGAGATCCATCTTGCCCGCCTCGATCTTGGAGAGGTCCAGCACCCCGTTGATGAGTTCGAGCAGGTGCTGGCCCGAGGCGTGGATCTTCTTCAGATCGTCCACAAACTGCTCGGCCTCCAGTTCCGCCGCATCCTCCTGCAGCATCTCGCTGTAGCCGATGATGGCGTTCAACGGCGTCCTCAGCTCATGCGACATGTTAGCGAGGAACTGCGACTTGTGCAGGCTGGCGAGTTCGAGTTGCTCGCTCTTTTCCTGGATCTCATGGAAGAGGCGTACGTTCTCGATGGCGATCACCGCCTGGCTGGAGAAGGTGCTCACGAGATCAATCTGCTTCTGCGAGAACGGGCGCACCTCCGGGCGGTAAATGGTGATGGCGCCTATGACCCGCCCCTCCTTGAGCATCGGTACCGAAATGCGACTCCGGGCGCCACCCAACTCGACCAGCGCGATTGCGCCCGGACCAGTGCGATCACGGTATGCAGGTGAATCCCTTAAGTCGGTGATCTGAATGGGCCGCCGCTCGGCAATCATGCGTGCGACGCTGCCACCAGCGACAGGCCGATACGGTCCTCTATTCGTGACCCACTTGGCGTACTCGGCGCTGCCTCCGCGCTGCGCGACGGTACGACGCGTGTCGCCATCAATCAACGCAAGGTTGGCCATGTGCGCGTCGCACAGGCGTGTCGCATTTTCCAGAATCGTGTCGAACACGGGTTGCAAGTCCGTGGGCGAGCTGCTGATCACGCGCAGGATTTCGGCTGTGGCGGTCTGCTGCTCCAACGCTTCGGTGATCTCTGCATTGCGCGTCTGCAGTTCCTTGAACAACCGTACGTTTTCGATCGCGATGACCGCCTGGTCGGCGAAGGTCTTGAGTAGCGCCACCTGTTTTTCGGTGAATAACCCCGGCGTCGCGCGGGTCACAACGATGGTGCCGATCGCGTCGCCTTTCCGGAGCATCGGCGCGTGCATGATTGCACGAAATCCTCGCTGTTCGGCCCGTTGTCTGAGCGGCGTGCCCACCCACTCCTTTGCGAAGATGTCGGAAACCTGCACGACGTCGCGATTCCGTATGGCCCTGATGCTAGGCGACCTTTCATCGTCAAGCGCCGTGCGATACGTCTCGCCAGTGTCGTAATCGGACCGGGTACTTGCCGTCGACTCGAGGTAATCGCCTTTGACGAGCCGGAGCGACACGTTCATGCCGCCGAAGAGATGAACGCCGCTTTTGACGATCGCATCGAACACCGGCTGCGTGTCGGTGGGCGA
>JACQGN010000131.1 GCA_016199545.1 Betaproteobacteria bacterium
AGCCATTGAGGTACCGGTGGTGCGGCGTCCGCTGGGCGGCGGCGCGGTCTGGATCGACGAATGGCAGTATTGCTACGTGCTGGTCGCGCCGCTCGCTCGCGCCCCGCGGCGTCCGGCCGAGTGGTTCGAGTGGGGGTTGCGGCCGGCGATTGCCACCTATCGCGGCTTTGGCCTCCGCGTCGAGCGCGTCGAGCAGGACCTCTGGTTTGCCGGGCGCAAGATTGCCGGCAGTGGCGCGGCAACGCTGGGCACGTGTGCGGTCTTTGCGAGCAGCTTTCTGATCCGGTTTCCATCCCATCGCTTCACCCGCTGCGTACGGGCGCCTTCGGTGGCGTATCGCGCGTGGCTTGCCACGGGTTTGGCAAGGACGATGACCGACTGGGAAAGCCATCAGCGGCCACCTGGTGCCGCTGAGCTCGGGCGCGCCTTTCGAGGGGCGGCGCAGGAACAACTGGGCTGGCGCCTGCGGCGCTCCGCGCTGGACGAGCGGGAATGCGCTTTGCGCGACGCGGCGCTGGTAGATATGACGTCCGAGGACTGGACGACAGGTCGCCAACGCGTGCCCGGCGGCATCAAGCTCAATGCGCGGAGTTTCCTGGCCGAGGCCCGGTGTGCGGGGGGCACGATGCGCACGCTGAATGTTGGCGGAACAATCGTCAGGCAGGAATTCACCCCCGCGCATCGACCGTAACATGCCAGCGCCGACCATTCGCTCGCGGCTCGAACGCCGTTTCGTACTCGTTACACACGATGTGGCCGTGGTGGAGCACTTGCGGGGCGCGCTTCCGGTTGGCTGGGAGATGGCGGTCGCCACCGAACTCGGCGCGTTGGGCGGTTTTTCGGATCTGCTGCAATACCGGTTCATCCTGGTCGATCTCGACGCTACGGCCTTCGATCCGGTGGAGATCATCCGCGCGGTCCGCGGCGAGCTCATGCTGAACCTCGCGGTATTCTGCTTCGGCGGCGCACCCCCGGTGCGCGATGCGGCACGGCTTGGCCGCGCGGATCGCTTCTTCACGCGCGAGGAGATCGCGGAGAAACTCCCGGCATTCTGCGAGCAATTCGGCTGGTGAATCCTCCTTCAGGCGGCGTCGCCGAGCAACCGGCGCAATGCGGCGACGAGGCGCTTAACACCCCGCCGGATTCGCGGCAGAAGCCAGACCGCGAGACCGATGAACAGCGCCAGCAGGATGAGGAAGACCAGCGGGTACTTGAGCGCCGCGTACAGTCCGAGCACGGAAATCGCGTCTTCTCCAAGCGATGCCAGCCAGTTGGACACCGGTTCTGGCGAGGTGTTGATGAGCGCCCGGCTCCCGGCCTTGGTGAGATGTGTGCCGGCGGCGACGACCCCGCCCAGCAGCCCCGCGGCCACCGCAAGTCCCGGGTCCGCGCTGGCGACTGCCGCCGCGGCGAGCACGGCGCCCGCTGGGATGCGGATGAAGGTGTGAACGGCGTCCCACACCGTGTCGACGCCGGGAACCTTGTCGGCGAAGAATTCCAGGCCGAAGAGTACGCCCGACACGACCATTACCGCCGGGTGGGACAGAACCTGCAGATTCGCGGGCAGCTCGTAGATCCCGGCGTGATGCAGAACGCCCAGGAAGAACAGAACGGCATAGACGCGCATCCCGCTCGCCCACCCCAGGCCCGCGGCCGTGGCGATCAGCGTCAACGCGTCCATGGTCGGCTCACGCCAGCTTGCGAAGCTGCTGTTCCAACTGTTCGAGCGTTGCGCGGAACCGGGCAAGACGCTCCGTTTCCTGCAGCACCACGGGCGCTGGGGCCTTTCCGAGAAAATTCGGATTGGCGAGCCTGGACTCGGATTTTCCAATCTCGGCTTCGGTCCGCGCCTTTTCCTTGTTGAGCCGTGCGCGCTCCGCTGCCACGTCGATCTCGACCTTGAGCATCAACCGGCAGTCGCCGACGATCGACACCGGTGCCTCCGCCACCGGCAGTTCCGCTACAACCACCACCTCCGACAGCCGTGCCAGCGCCGAAAGGTACGGCACATATGGCGTGATCTGCGTCTGCCCGGCCTGTACCAGCAAAGGCAGTTTCTGCGACGGCGCGACATTCATTTCGCTGCGCAAAGTGCGGCAGGCCGTGGTCAGGCGTTTGAGCATATCGACCTCCTGCTCCGCGGCCTCGTCGATCTTCGCGGCCCCGGTCTCGGGATAGCGCTGCAGCATGATCGACGGCCCGCCGCGGGCGGCGAGCGGGGCAATCTTCTGCCACAACTCCTCGGTGATGAACGGCATGACCGGGTGCGTGAGCCGCAGGATGGCTTCGAGCACTCTCACCAGCGTGCGGCGGGTGCCCCGCTGCTGCGCCTCGCTGCCGGTGGCGAGCTGTACCTTGGCAAGCTCCACATACCAGTCGCAGTATTCGTCCCACACGAGCCCGTAGATCGCGCGCGCGAGATTGTCGAAGCGGTACTCGCGGAACGCCGCGCGCGCATCGTCCGCCGCGCGGTGCAGGCGGCTCGCGACCCAGCGGTCCGCCGCTGACAGCTCGACCGCGAGCGAATCGTCCACCCCCGTGTCCCGCCCGGCACAATTCATGAGCACGAAGCGCGAGGCGTTCCACAGCTTGTTGCAGAAGTTGCGGTAGCCGTCGCAGCGCGAGAGATCGAACTTGATGTCGCGCCCGTGCGAGGCGAGGCTCGCGAAAGTGAAGCGCAAGGCATCGGTGCCGAACGCGGGTATGCCCTCGGGGAAATGCTTGCGGGTCGTGCGGGCAATGCTCTCGGCCTGCCTCGGATCCATCAGATTGGCGGTGCGCTTTTCGACCAGCGACTCGACGCTCACGCCGTCGACCAGGTCCAGCGGATCGAGGATGTTGCCCTTCGACTTGCTCATCTTCTGGCCTTCCGCGTCGCGCACCAGCCCGGTCACGTAGACTTCGCGAAACGGCACCTTGCCGGTGAAATGGAGCGTCATCATGACCATGCGCGCCACCCAGAAGAAAATGATGTCGAAGCCCGTCACCAGCACGCTGGAGGGAAGATAGAGCCTCAGCGCCGGATTGTCGCGCGGCCAGTCGAGCGTGGAGAATGGCCACAGGGCGGACGAGAACCAGGTATCCAGAACGTCGTCGTCCTGCCGCAGTTCGGTGGCGGTCGCGCTTTCGCCGGCCTGGATGCACTCGGCAAGCGCCTGATCGTGCTGGGCCTGCGCCTCGGCGCGCGTGCGCGCGACGTAAACGTTGCCCTCGCCGTCATACCAGGCCGGGATGCGGTGACCCCACCACAACTGGCGCGAGATGCACCAGTCCTGGATGTTGTTGAGCCACTGGTTGTAGGTAGTGGTCCAGTTCTCCGGGACGAATTTCACTTCGCCGCGCGCGACCGCGTCGAGCCCGGCGCGGGCGAGCGAGTCCATCCTGACGAACCACTGGTCGGTCAGCATGGGCTCCACCACCGCGTCGGTGCGGCCGCAGCGCGGCACCATGAGCTTGTGCGGCTTGGTCTCCGCGAGCAGGCCCTGTTCCTCGAGGTCGGCCAGTATCCGGGCGCGCGCCTCGAATCGGTCCAGCCCGCGGTAGGCCGCGGGCGCGTTGTCGTTGATCCGCGCGTCGAGGGTGAAGATATTGATCGGCTCGAGTTTGTGCCGCTCGCCCACCTGGTAGTCGTTGAAGTCGTGCGCGGGCGTGATCTTGACGCACCCGGTGCCGAACTCGGGATCGACGTAGTCGTCGGCGATTACGGGAACCTGGCGACCGCAGAGCGGCAGCACGACGCGGCTGCCGACGATATCCTTGTAGGCCGGATCCTCGGGGTTGACCGCGACCGCCACGTCGCCCAGCATGGTCTCGGGCCGCGTGGTGGCGACGATGGCGTGACCTTCGCCCGATGCGAGCGGGTAGCGGATGTACCAGAGGTGACTGTTCTCCTCTCGCGATTCGACTTCAAGATCGGATACGGCGGTCTGCAGTACCGGGTCCCAGTTGACCAGCCGCTTGCCGCGGTAGATAAGCCCCTCCTCATGCAGGCGCACGAACGCTTCGGTGACGACGCCAGACAGACCCTCGTCCATCGTGAACCGTTCGCGGCTCCAGTCGCAGGAGGCGCCGAGGCGGCGCATCTGGCGCGTGATGGTGGAACCCGAGGCTTCCTTCCATTGCCAGACGCGTTTTTCGAATTCCGCGCGCCCGATGTCGCGGCGCGAGACGCCCAGGGCCTCGAGTTGCCGCTCGACGACGATCTGTGTGGCGATGCCGGCGTGATCGGTGCCGGGCTGCCACAGCGTGTTGTAGCCGCGCATGCGGTGATAGCGGACGAGCGCATCCATGAGCGTATGCTGAAACGCGTGGCCCATATGCAGCGTCCCGGTGACATTGGGAGGCGGCAGGAGGATGCAGTGGTTGCCCGGATTCGATTCATCGAGCCCGGCCCGGAAGAAACCGCTTTCCTCCCACACCGGATACCAGTGCGCCTCGATGGCTGCCGGCTCGAAACTCTTCGCGATTTCCATCTCTGCGGGGCGCGCCTGCGGCGCAGGAAAAGCCGGAATTATAGCGGACGGTATTGCAGCGACGGCCTCTTCCCGCCGTACCTCGTCCTCGAGCGCGAGCCGCAGCTTGCCGATCTGCAGCTGCAGTGTTTCCTCGATCGAAGAGCGCACCAGGGCGCCGACGCTGGCGTTGAGATCGTGCGTTACCTTCTGCAGGGCATGATCGAGCGCGACCCCGATTTCCGGCATGAAGCGCTCGTGCACCACCTCCGCGATCCGTTCATCGAGCTCCTGCTTGAGCTTGAGATACACGGTGTGCTCGAGGTTTTGCGCCTGCACGCGCGAGATCACCTCCACCGGCGGCGCCGGCTCCGGCGCGGGGGAACTTGCCCATCGTCCCTCGGACACGACGACCGTCTCCCCCGGCGCTTGCGCGCCGGCGCTCTTGACGTGGGCTGGCACGGGTTGAAGCGCCGGCGCGAACGCGATATCGGTAAGAGTGGGAATATCGGCGCTGCTCGTGTCGATAGCGTCGGTAAGCAGCGCTGCCGCAGCCGGGAGCGCCCGCGCGGAGCCCGTGCCGCGGTGTCGCGCGAGCAGTGCGTCGGCACGCGCCAGCACGTCGTCACTGCCTGCCGCGTCGGGTGCTCGTGCCATGATCAATCGGCTTAGAGCGCGCGCGCCCCTGGGGCAGAGCGTGCCGCGGATCCGGGGCGGCAGCCTCCCGGCGACCTGTCACGGGCGATCTGCAAGGGCGCTACTCCGCCGTGCGCGACAGGTCGTGGCTGCGGATGTCGTATCCTCTGTCACGGTAGAAGCGGTAGCGCTCGCGCGCGAGGCGGCGATCTTCCTCATCGAGGCTCACCACCTCGATCAGACGCTGGAAGCGGCTGAACCGCGGCGGCCATTCCGGCCGCAGGTTGAGCAGGACCTGATCGTGGTCGGGCCCGCTACCGTCGCTGTCGACGACGATCGGGGTGACGGAGGTGAGGGGGTCGTGCGCGAGGCAATGGGGCACGAAGTCCGTGGCCGAGAAGGTCCACAGGCTGCGATCGAAACGCGCTGCGGCGGCCGCATCGGGACACAGCACCGTCATGCGCAGTTTCCGGGTGTAAGCTTTTGCCGCAAGCCTGCAAGCGGTCGCGAGCTTGTCCTCGGCGTGGGTGTAGAAGTCGATCTGCGTCATCTGTTGAATGCGGAATGCCGAATGATGAATGATGAACGTCTGATCGAGGCAGCTACATTCATCATTCCGCATTCATCATTCATCATTTGCCTCGTCCGGCGCGGTTCACCAGGAACTGGGTGAGCAGCGGCACGGGCCGTCCGGACGCGCCCTTCTCCTTGCCCCTCTTCCACGCCGTGCCCGCGATGTCCAGATGCGCCCACTTGAATTTCCTGCTGAAGCGCGCGAGAAAGCACGCAGCGGTGACGCTGCCCGCGGGACGCCCTCCGATATTCGCGAAGTCGGCAAAGTTGCTCTTCAACTGTTCCTGGTATTCGTCCCACAGCGGCATGCGCCACGCGCGATCGCAGGCAAGTTCCCCCGCCGCGAGCAGTTCGCGCGCCAGCGCATCGTCGTTGGCGAACAGACCCGAGGCGACATGCCCCAGCGCGATGACGCAGGCGCCGGTGAGCGTAGCAATGTCGACCACGGCGGCGGGCTCGAAGCGCTCCGCATAGGTGAGCGCGTCGCACAGTATGAGCCGCCCTTCGGCATCGGTGTTGAGGACTTCCACCGTCTGACCCGACATGGTGGTGACGATGTCGCCCGGCTTGGTCGCGCGTCCGCCCGGCATGTTCTCGCTCGTGGGAATCAAGCCCACGACGTTGACTGGCAGCTTCATTTCCGCCGCTGCTTTGATGGTGCCCAGGACGCTCGCCGCTCCGCACATGTCGAATTTCATCTCGTCCATTTCGGACGCCGGTTTGAGCGAGATGCCCCCGGTGTCGAAGGTGATGCCCTTGCCGACCAGCGCCACCGGTTTCTGCGACCTCGGCCCGGAGCGGTGTTCGAGGACGATCAGCTTCGGCGGCTGCGCGCTGCCCGCCGCGACCGAGAGCAGCGCGCCCATGCCGAGCTTCTCCATGTCCTCGCGCTCGAGCACGGTGATTTTCATGCGGTAGCGTTTTGCGACTTCGCGCGCCTGCTCGGCAAGGTAGGCCGGCGTGCATACGTTTCCGGGAAGATTGCCGAGGTCCCTGGCGAGGCTTACGCCGTGGGCCACAGCAAGTCCCTGTTCCAGCCCGGCGGCGGCACGGCGCAACTCGCCCCGGTCGCGCACACCGAGCACGAGGCGGCGCAGCGCGGGCGGCGTGCCCTCCGGTTTGCTCTTCATCTTGTCGAAGCGATAGACAGCTTCGCGGGCGACCGCCGTGGCATGCGTGATGCGCCACCTGCCATCGCGTCTTGGGACCGCAAGCTCGGTGAGGTGCAGTGTGGCTTCGGTCGCGCCCGTCGAATTGAGCACGCGCAGCGCGGCGGCGATCGCCTCGCGATAATTACGATCGCGGAACTCGCGCTCCGGCCCGAGGCCGACCAGCAGCACCCGGTCGCACGCGACGTTGGGCACGTGGTGCAGCAGCAGGGTGGTGCCCGCTTTGCCTTCCATGTCGCCACCGCGAACGATCGCGCTCAGATAGCCCTTGGCCGCACGATCAAGGGCCGCCGCCGCCGTGGACAGCTTGCGCGGCTCGAACACACCGACCACCGCGCAGGCGCTTTTGATCTGAACCGGTGACGCGCATTTTGTGCTAAATTCCACGCCGAAACTCCCATGCGGATGATATGCGGTAGCTCGCTGATTATCTGCGTATTCTTCGCCAAATGCAAAGCCCCGGATGATTTTTCAGCGCGCCCTGCTGCGCGAGTTCGCAACCTCCGCGCTGGCGACATTTCTGGTGCTGCTCGGAATCACGGTCACCACCCAGCTCGTGCGCCTGCTGGGCCAGGCTGCAAGCGGCGCCGTGACGTCCGAAGGCGTCTCCGCGCTGCTTGGCTTTACCGTCGTGGGCTTCCTGCCGGTGCTGCTGTCACTCACGCTCTTCATTGCGGTGCTGATGACGCTGACGCGCAGTTACCACGATTCGGAGATGGTGATCTGGTTCGCAAGCGGCATGAGCCTCACGCGATGGGTGCCGCCGGTGCTGGTTTTCGCTGCGCCGCTGGTTTTCACCATAGGCCTGCTGTCGTTCGTGCTGACTCCCTGGGCCGTAGGCAAGTCCGAGGAGTTTCGCCGCATGATGGACAGCCGGGACGATGCGGCGGCCGTCTCCCCGGGTATATTCCAGGAGTCGCGCCAGGCTGACCGGGTGTTTTTTGTTGAGGAGGTTTCGGGCACGCAGAATCTGTTCGCCAACGTTTTCGTGAGTTCGACGCAGCACAGGAAAATGGGCGTCATGGTGGCGGTTCGCGGCCACCAGGAGACCATGCCGAACGGCGATCGCTTCCTGGTGCTGCTGGACGGCCGGCGCTACGAGGGCGAGGCCGGCAGCCCCGAATACAAGATTTACGAGTTCGAGCGTTACGCGGTGCGGATCGAGAGTTCCGATGCCGCGGTGCGCGCGCCCACCGACCGCATGACGCCCACGCCCGAGCTCGTGCGCGCCGCAACCGCCCCGAAGCTCGCCGAGCTGTCGTGGCGCATCGGGTTGCCCGTTGCCGCTCTCATCCTGTCCCTGCTGGCGATTCCGCTGTCGTTCGTCAATCCGCGTGCCGGACGTTCGATGAACCTGGTGCTCGCGCTGCTGGTGTACGTGGTCTATAGCAACCTGCTCTCGATCGTCCAGGCCTGGATCGCGCAGTCCCGCGTCGGTTTTCTCACCGGACTGTGGGGCGTGCACGCCACGATGTTCGCGTTGCTGCTCATCCTCTTTTACCGGCGGTTGACCGTGTCCTCGCTGTTCCGGTTTTTCCGATGAGAACACTGAGCCGGTACATCGCCCGCGAGATCATCGCCGCCACGGCGCTCGTTTTCACGGCGCTCGTGCTCCTGTTCGCATTCTTCGACCTGGTCGAGCAGATCAAGGATCTGGGGCGCGGTGCCTACCAGCTGCGGCACATCCTGGTGCATGTGCTGCTCTCGGTACCCGACCGCGTCTACGGTCTGTTTCCGATCGCGGCCCTGATCGGAACGATCTTCGCACTGGCGAATCTCGTAGCGAACTCCGAGTACACGGTCATGCGCGCATCGGGCGTGTCGCTCACCCGCATAGCCGCGGCGATCGTGCGCGTCGGGCTGGCGTTCTCGGTGCTGACATTCGTTTTTGGCGAATTCATCGCGCCGCCGGCGGAGCAGCTGGCACACCGGATCCGCTCCCAGGCAATCACCGGCCTCGTCGCCCAGGAATTCCGCTCCGGGCTGTGGATCAAGGACGGTACGAGTTTCATCAATGTGGCCGAGGTGCTGCCGGACCTGAGCCTGCGCGGTCTGCGGATCTACGACTTCGATCAGGGCTACCGGTTGCGCTCGATCCGTTTCGCCGAGCGCGGGAGCTTTCAGCGCGCGAGAACCTGGGTGCTGAGGGAGGTCGTCCAGACCTCCTTTGACGATCGCAGAACCAGCGTGCGCAGGATCGCCGAAGCCGACTGGCAGTCCGTTCTTGACCCCGCGCTGCTCAATGTGTTGCAGGTCAAGCCGGAAAAGATGTCAGCGTGGCGGCTGTACTCCTATACGCAGCATCTGAAGGAGAACCGGCAGAAGGCGCTGCGCTACGAAAACGCATTCTGGACGAAAGTGATGTATCCGGTGGCGGTGCTGGCCATGATGATGCTGGCGCTGCCGTTCGCCTATTTTCAGCGGCGCCAGGGCGGGGTCGGGGCCAAGATCTTTGCCGGCATCATGCTTGGCCTCGCCTTCCACTTCCTCAACAAACTATTTTCGCATCTCGGCCTGCTCTACGACTGGCCGGCGGTGTTCAGCGCGGTGCTCCCGACACTCATCGTCCTGAGCGTCGCGCTCGGCATGATGTGGTGGCAGGAAAGACGATAAGGCGGAAGTCGGAAGGATGAAGGATGAATGAGGTCGCAGGTTTCTCGGCGCATTCATCCTGCCGCCGTCATCCTTCATCCTTGACGATCCTCGTGCCCGCGAGGCGGTCGTGCAGGAATTGCCGATCCCGATCGAAGAACGCCCAGATGACCCCGGTGCCAAGGAGAAGCGTTCCCGCCGCGGCGAGCACGAACCGGTATACCGCATGGCGCAACGCGAGGGGCTCGCCCGTTGCCGTGACCAGGCGGATGCGCCATGTTTTCATCGGCAGCGTCTGGCCACCATGGCACCACTGCCAGACAAAGTAGGTACCGGCGAGGAGCAGCAGGAAGAGCTGAAACAACGGGCGTGCGAGGACAGGTTCCATGCGCCCCGCGAAGGCCATGAACGCAATGCCGCTCGCCAGCAGGACTGCGGCGAGGATCAGGGCTTCGTAGACAAGGCTCAGCAGGCGGCGGCCGAGGTGGGCAAGGCCATCACCCGTCACCGACCGGGGGGTCACTGGACGGTGGGTGGAGCGGACTCCGCGGCGGTAGCGGGCGGTTCCTCGCTTGGGGTAGCGGGCTCAGGCGCGGGGGAAGGATCGGGCGGCGCTTCAGCCGGAGGCGCCAGCGAATCCTGGTACTGCTGCCACTGATCCCTCATCTCCTGTCGCTTCTGTGCCGACAGCTTTCTGATCTGACGGTAGCGCTCGCGCGCCGCCTCGCGCTGGGCAGGGGTCAGCTTCGCCCAATCGGTCATGCGTTTCTGCAGCCGCTGCTGTGCCTGCGGTTTCATGGTGGGATAGCGGTTGGCAATCGCCACCCATTTCTTGCGGCGCGTGGCGTCCAGGCTGTCCCAGTCGGCTTGCAGCGGCGCCAGTATCTTCTGCTGCACCGGCGTCAGTTCCGACCAGGTTGGCCGGGGTGCCTTCTTGGGCGGGGGATTGCTCTGTGCAGCGATAACGGGGAAGGCGACCGACAGCCAAACGATCAGCGCAACGAGCGTTTTAGCCATGAATCGAAGCCCCTGTCGAGGTAGGCGTTGATGGGCAACTCGTCCGTGAGCAATCCCGCGTCTACCTCGGCCAGTTCGTTCGCCTGGGCGTTGTAGCTCTGCCAGTACACCACCCCGAGCAATGCGGCGACCAGCGCCGCCCCCGCGAGCAGCACCTGCAGCGCGCCGGGCTCCTGATTCTGTGTGACACGGCCGATCGCCTGCGTGGCCCATGCCCATCCCCATGCCGGCGCCGCCTCGCCCTGATAGCGCGACAATGCCAATTTTCGCGCAGCGAGCAGCCGCTCGCCGACCGCCGGGTCGAGATTGCGCGCGCCTTCGCGCAGATAGCTTGCAATCCTGCCCGCCAGTTCGTGGTCTGGCTGATTCATGGCTCTATCCCCTGTTTCTTCAACATCGCAGCGAGCGCGTGGGTTGCCCGCGAGCAGTGTGTCTTCACACTCCCCTCCGAGCAACCCATTATGTTTGCCGCCTCGGCAACGTCCAGTTCCTCCCAGTAACGCAGAACGAAAGCCTCGCGTTGACGGGCTGGCAGCCTTCGCAGCGCTTTCTCAATCAAAGCAAGGACTTGAGATCGTTGCAGCAAGCCATGAGGCGATTCATCGGGCTTTGAGTCGTCGGCGACCTCCAAAGTTTCCAACGGGTCATGCTCGTCGTCGCTGTCCGCTCCGACCAAGGCCGAAATCGGGGTGGTCCACAGCGAACGCACTTTCTGGCGGCGATAGAAGTCGCGTATCGTGTTCTGCAGGATGCGCTGAAACAGCAGCGGAAACTCTGCGCCAGGGCGCGCCGAATACTTTTCGCTGAGCTTCAACATCGCATCCTGTACGATGTCCAGAGCAAGGTGTTCGTCACGAACCGCGAAGAGCGCCTGTTTGAAGGCACGACGTTCGGCTTCAGCCAGGAAATCCGCAAGTTCCTTGTAGGTAGCCAGTGGCGTCGCCTTCTTGTCGCTTGTGCTGCGCAGGCGGCGCGCACGGCCTCCGCCCGGCCCTTCTCCCTCGGACTCTTTCGCTCGACCGCAAGGGCCGCAGGCATCTTAGCAAAACACCCGGCACGCGCAAGTCACTCGCGCTACTTTGCCGTGGGTGCCGCCGCACGCAGCCCGCTCATACCGCGGCATCACGCCGCCTGCGCGCGGAAGCGCGGGCGCCGTCAGCGCGCGACGCCGATGCGGTGCGCGGTGATGCACGCGTATCATGCTGTTTAATGGGGGTATTTGCTTGACCAATGCACGGCCAGCCGGTAATGTTCCATGTTTCTGCATTGTTGGGCCGCGTTATGGCAATGATTACCGGCGCTGAAATCGTGGTGCGCTGCCTGCAGGAGGAAGGGGTCGAGTACGTTTTCGGCTACCCCGGCGGTGCCGTGCTCTTCCTCTACGATGAGCTGTTCAAGCAGAACAAGGTCAAGCACATACTCGTGCGCCACGAGCAGGGCGCGGTGCATGCCGCCGACGGCTATTCGAGGTCGACGGAGAAGGTCGGCGTAGCGCTCGTCACTTCGGGGCCCGGCGTGACCAACGCGGTGACCGGGATCGCCACCGCCTACATGGATTCGATTCCGCAGGTGATCATCACCGGCCAGGTGCCCACGCATGCCATCGGTCAGGATGCGTTCCAGGAGTGCGACACGGTCGGCATTACGCGCCCTTGCGTGAAGCACAACTTTCTGGTGAAGGACGTGAAGGACATCGCGGTCACGATGAAGAAGGCCTTCTACATCGCGGCAACGGGGCGGCCGGGACCGGTAGTGGTCGATATTCCGAAGGATGTCACGAGCCACAAGGCGGAGTTCAGCTACCCCGCGACGATCGCGATGCGCTCGTACAACCCGGTGACCAAGGGGCACGCCGGGCAGATCAGGAAGGCGATCCAGGTGCTCGCGGGCGCCAAGCGTCCAATGATCTATACCGGCGGCGGCGTCATCCTCGGAAACGCGGCAGCGGAGCTCGCGCAGCTTGTGCGCATGCTCGGCTTCCCCTGCACCAATACCCTGATGGGACTCGGGGCCTACCCGGCGACCGACCGCCAGTTCGTGGGCATGCTGGGTATGCACGGCACCTACGAGGCCAACATGGCGATGCACCACTGCGACGTGCTGATCGCCATCGGCGCGCGTTTTGACGATCGCGTGACCGGCGATCTTTCCAGTTTCTGCCCGTTTGCGAAGATCGTGCACATTGACGTGGACCCGTCATCCATCGCCAAGAACGTGCCGGTGGACGTGCCCATCGTCGGCGACGTGAAAAGCGTGCTTTCCGATTTGAACACCCTGCTGCGCGAGAACCCGGAGCGCGCGGAGCCCGGGCCGCTGGCCGAATGGTGGGCGCAGATAAAGGAGTGGCAGTCCCTCGACTGCCTGCGCTTCAACCGCAACACCGAGGTCATCAAGCCGCAATACGTGATCGAAAAGCTCTGGGAGCTGACCAACGGCGACGCGTACGTCACGTCCGACGTCGGCCAGCACCAGATGTGGGCGGCGCAGTTCTACAAGTTCGAAAAACCGCGCCGCTGGATCAATTCCGGCGGCCTCGGGACCATGGGCTTCGGCCTGCCCGCGGCGATGGGCGTGCAACTGGCGTTTCCCGATGCCACCGTGGCGTGCGTCACCGGCGAGGCGAGCCTGGTGATGTGCATCCAGGAACTGTCCACCTGCCTCCAGTACCGGCTGCCGCTGAAGATTGTCAATCTGAACAACCGCTACATGGGCATGGTGCGCCAGTGGCAGGAATTTTTCTATGACAAGCGCTATTCCCATTCCTATATGGATGCGCTGCCGGATTTCGAGAAGCTGGCGCAGAGTTTCGGCCACGTCGGCGTGCGCGTGGAAAAGACTGCGGACGTGGAAGGCGCGTTGCGCGACGCCCTGCGGCAGAAGGACAGGCTGGTGCTGCTGGACTTCATCACCGACCAGACCGAAAACGTCTACCCGATGATTGCCGCGGGCAAGGGTCAGCACGAAATGCACCTGTCTCCGGACCGCGAACTGGCCTGATCCCGTGCGCCACATTCTTTCTTTGCTGGTGGAGAACGAGTCCGGTGCGCTGTCCCGGATTGCCGGGTTGTTTTCCGCGCGCGCGTTCAACATCGAATCGCTGACCGTGGCGCCCACCGAGGACGCGTCGGTATCGCGCATGACCATCGTCACCAACGGGTCGGACCAGATCATCGAGCAGATCCACAAGCAGTTGAACAAGCTCGTGGACGTGATCAAGGTCGTGGATCTGAGCGAGAGCGCGCACATCGAGCGCGAACTGATGCTGATCAAGGTACAGGCGAAGGGTGAGGCGCGCGAGGAGATCAAGCGCATGACCGACATTTTCCGCGGCCGCATCGTTGACGTCAGCGACAACACCTATACCATCGAGATCACCGGCGACGGCGCAAAACTGGGCGCGTTTCTGCAGGCCCTCGAGCCGCGCCAGATCCTGGAAGTGGTGCGCACCGGAGTGTCCGGTATTGCGCGGGGGGAGAAGGCGATAAGGGTTTAGAATACCGTATCTCGTGAAGCGTGAAGCGTATCTCGGGAAGAACGTATCTCGTCGCTCGTGAAGCGTATCTCGAAAAGACCGTATCTCGTGAAATGTGAAGCGTATCTCGGAAAGAACGTATCTCGTCGTTCGTGAAGCGTATCTCGCAAAAAAATACTTGACAGGATGTAGGGGCGGCCCAAGCTCTGTTTGGTGAACGAGATACGAGATACGAGA
>JACQGN010000125.1 GCA_016199545.1 Betaproteobacteria bacterium
GGCAGCGCCCCCGCGCCGACGAAACTCTCCCAGCCGGCGCGCAGCTTCAGTCCCTCGATCGGGCGGCCCGCGGGATTGGGACGATCGAGTATCCAGACCGACTTGCCGTGTTGCGCGGCCGCCTCGAGCACGTAGCGCAGCGTCGTGATGAAGGTATAGACCCGGCAGCCGACATCCTGCAGATCGACGAGCAGAACGTCGAAGCTCTCCATCATCGCCCTGGTGGGGCGGCGCGCATCGCCGTAGAGGCTGAAAACCGGGATGCCATGCACCGGATCGGTGAAGTCCGGCGATTCGACCATGTTGTCCTGCTTGTCGCCGCGCAGCCCGTGCTGGGGACCGAAGGCCGCCGTGAGCTTGATGTCCCCGAGCGCCGCCAGCACGTCGAGCGAGTGCACCAGATCGTGGGTCACCGATGCCGGATGCGCGAGCAGCGCCACCCGCCGCCCCGCCAGCGGCTTCCGCAGCGCACGCTCCTCCCGCAGCCGGTCAATCCCGAACTTCACAAATACTTCCCTCCCCCTTGATGGGGGAGGGCCAGGGTGGGGGTGTGGCAGAGCGACATTCGACTACAAACCCTCAAGCTCCAGCACAAACGAATCACGATGATGAAAATCCGGCTTGCCGGCCGGATGCTTCAGCGCCCAATACGACAGCACACCATCTTCGTGCTCAACCACCACCGACAACGCCAGCGCAAGTCTTCCGCGCCGATGCATGTCCGACAGGCGCTCGAGCGGTATCGATGCATCGACCTCGATCCTCTCGGCAGCGCGGCGCACGGCGACACGCGGGTTCAACCCCTCATCCGCAAGCGGCGCGCCTTCACGATACTTCGCAAACGCGTAAGCTACCCACGCGCCCGAAGGCGCGAAATCGAATTCATGGTAACCGGGCTGACCATCCAGCGCGATGAAACACTCGCAGCACGTGTGCTGCCATAGCCCATGCACGACGCACGGCGACCGCGGCGGCGGCACCCGCACCCGCGCGAGATCGGCCTCGATCGAATACGTAATCGCCAGCGTGCCTCCCACCCTTCTGCACACGGATGCACCGGCGCTCCGCACCGCCCCGCCGAGGCTTTCCGGATGGCGCACGAGCGTGACTTCGCTAACAGCAGACCGTATCGCGCCGCAGTCTATCATTCGTCTCCCTACGGGCGCCGCTGGACGCGGCGATCGAGCGGCCCCGTCGGGCGCGAAAGGTTACGCGCCGAATTGATCAACGCGACGTGTGTCAACGCCTGCGGAAAATTGCCGAGCAGCCGCTGCCCGCGCACCTCGTACTCCTCGCCGATCAGCCCGACGTCGTTACAGAGGGAGAGCAGCCGCTCGAAAAGCGCCACCGCGTCGGCCTTGCGGCCGAGCAGAGCAAGGTTGTCCACCAGCCAGAACGAGCACGGCAGGAACACGCCCTCGCCGGCGGGCAGGCCGTCCACGTGCGTTTCGGTCCGATAGCGCAACACCAGACCGTCGACCATCAGTTCGGACTCGACCGCCTCCACCGTTCCGCGCACGCGCGGATCCTCGCACGGCAGGAATCCCGTCAGCGGGATGAGCAGCAGGCTCGCATCGAGCTCCTTCGAGCCGTAGTACTGGACGAACGTGTTGCGCGCGGCATCAAACCCTTCGCGGCAGACCTCCGCATGGATTTCGTCGCGGATCCCGCGCCACCGCTCGAGATGGCCGTCGAGCCCGAAGCGCTCCACCATTTTCACCGCGCGGTCGAACGCGACCCACGCCATCACCTTCGAGTGCGTGAACTGGCGCCGCGGCCCGCGCACCTCCCAGATGCCTTCGTCCGGCCGTTGCCAGTTGGATTCGAGAAAATCCAGCAGGACGCTCTGAACTTCCCAGGCGCGCGTGTTGCGATCGACGCCCGCGGTGAGCGTCAAATGCAGCGCATCCATGACTTCGCCATAGACGTCGAGCTGATATTGCGTTGCGGCTGCGTTCCCGATGCGCACCGGGGCCGCGCCCCGGTATCCCGGCAGCCACGGAATCTCCTTTTCGATGAGCCACCGTTCTCCCGAAATGCCGTAGAGAATCTGCATGTCTTCGGGCCGCCCTGCAACGGCGCGAAGCAGCCACTCGCGCCACGCCCTGGCTTCATCGCGGTAACCGGAGTAGAGCAGGGCATACAGCGTGAACGTTGCATCCCGCAGCCAGCAGTAGCGGTAATCCCAGTTGCGCACGCCGCCCAGTTTTTCGGGGAGCGAAGTCGTGGGCGCGGCCACGATGCCGCCGGTGGGCGCGTACGTGAGCGCCTTGAGCGTGATCAACGAGCGCATGACGGGTTCGCGCCAGTGCCCTCCGTAAATGCAGGCGCCGGACCATTCGCGCCACCATTTCCCGGTCAGCTCGAGCGCCGCCTCCGCATCGAGCGGCGGCTGCGCGGGCTCGTGGGAATCGCGGTGGCATAACACGAAGGCTATCCGTTCTCCCTCGTGCACGTCGAACTCGGCCACCGTCGTCAGGTCTTCCCCGTGCGTCTCGATGCGGGTACGCAGTTCCAGCGTGTCCGGCCCCGCGGTCGCAACCAACGCGTGGTCGGACCGCTGCACCCAGGGAACGATGGAGCCATACCCGAAGCGGATGATGAGCTCCATGCGCATGGCTGTCTGGCCGATCAGGCCTTCGACGATCCGGACGACGTGCCGCTCCTTGTGCCCGATCGGCATGAAATCCGTGACGCGCACGGCGCTCGTGTCGCTTCCGAATTCGGTTTCCAGGATGAGGGTCGATTGGCGATACCGGCGGCGGGTTCCGCGCGCCTTTCCTGCGGGCGCGATCAGCCAGCGGCCGTGCCCGCGCTCGCCGAGCAGCGCGGCGAAGCAGGCGGGCGAACTGAAGCGCGGCACGCATAGCCAGTCGATGGAGCCGTCGCGGCCCACCAGCGCGGCCGTGCGGGTGTCGCCGATCAACGCGTAGTCCTCAATCGCCAGTGGCATCGGCGACCTCTCCCCCTCGTCTTATTGTAGCCGTCTCACAGGCGAAAGCCGGGTGCCGTCTCATCGGCCTACGTTGGCGCCCGGTGTGGAGCCTACTCCCCAAATACCTCCAGCCTCAGCTTCACCGGCTCGCCCAGCCACGACGCGTTCGTCGTGTGATCCTCCAGGGCGTTACCCGCGACTGGATGCACGAGAATGTTCAACCCGCTGCGGTGCTCCTCCAGCCACGAAATCAGCTTGTCGAACTGCGTCGAATCGAAAGCAAGCTGACAACTCCAGTGAGGATGCGGGCCGACGAGCTTCTGATGCACCCGCCCCATGGCCGCGCCGAATAATTTCGCGGCAGTCTGGCACAGTTCCCGCGCCTGCTCCGTCGTCTTCTCGTCGAAGTACACGTGCGCGTGATACTTCGCGAATACGTTCCGGGGCCGTGGAATCATCGGCAACGTAGTCATGGCTGTCTCCTGCAAACGAAATTCCTCCCCAAAAAAAGAGATCCCTTCCCCCTCAGGGGGAAGGTCAGGATGGGGGTGGGGTGGATCGTCTCACGCGGTCCCGTTTCGTTCTGTCAACCGCTCTCAGTCTACTCCAAGAACTGGCAGCAAGCGGCCGCGAACCGCATTACCCCGGTCAACTTTCGCGAACTCGCTGCGTGGGATGTGTTGAATCGTTCGGGCGCTCGGCGCCTCAACCTCAACATATGTGGGTCTGACTGTGACAACCCGAAATGAATCGCCCAGGTATCCGCCGTGGATCGTCCAATTCTTGATTTCCTCACCAACCGTACCTTCACCCTTTTTCAGTGCTTGATTCGCCCTCGCACCTTGGGGGACGAGGTGGTCACGGATTGTGACCACCTCTGCTCCGGCCCCCTCACCCTAACCCTCTCCCACAATGGGGAGAGGGGATCTTGGTTTGTTATCATTCCGCGCGGTTTTTCTTTTTCGGACGAGCATGCGCATCGAAGTCAGTTGCAGTAACGAAGTGGTTTCGATGCAATTCGATTCCTGCCGGAAAGTGCTCTCATGACTGGCGCCGCAGCTGCCGACGAGGAGTCGCGGAAATTCCCGTATTGGCGCCGCAACCGGCAGGTGGTGCCGCTTGCCAACGCGCTGTGCGGCCTCGGCTTCAGCCTCGCGTGGCCGTTCGTCCCGCTGATGGTGCGCGGGCTGGGCGTGCACGAGAACCTCGAGACGTGGGTGGGCTACATGCTGCTGGTGTTCTACCTCATCAGCTTCGTGGTCAATCCCATCTGGGGCGGCATCGCCGATCACTACGGCAGGAAGCTCATGGTGCTGCGGGCGATGCTGGGCATGGGCGGCGCGATGATGCTGGTGCCGTTCGCGCAGACGCCGATCTGGTTCGCGAGCGCTTTCATGCTGATCGGCGTTTTCAACGGCTTCACTCCCGCCGGCGTCGCGCTGCTGATGGCCAACACGCCGCCCTCGCGCATCGGCAGCGCGGTGTCGCTCGCGCAGACCGGGGGGCTCGCGGGGCACGCACTGGGCCCTGCCGTCGGCGCCGTGCTGGCGGCATTGATCGACCGTCAGCACTGGCTGTTCTGGATCAGCGGCGGGCTCATGCTGAGCGGCGGTACGTTGGTCGCGCTCTTCGTGCAGGAGGTGAAGCAACTCGCGCCCGGCCCCTGGCGCCCGCAGTGGGTGGGGAGTCTCCGCGAGCTGCTGGCGGTGCCGCGCATGGGGCCGCTGTTCCTGCTCGCCTTCGTGTTCTCGGTCATGTGGTACGGCAGCGTGACCAACATCAGCGTCTTCGTGCTGCAATTGCTGGCCGCACAGTCCGCCGATGCCGGCGCGGAGGCGTTCTGGGTGGGCGCGGCGGCGATGGGACTTGCGCTCTCCACGCTGATCGCGATGCCGCTGTGGGGACGGGTGCTGGACCGCATCGGGCCCGCACGCGTGCTCGCGTTCGCCGCCACCGCGACCGTCGTCACCCATCTGCCGTTGCTGGTGCTGCAGACGCCGCTGCAACTGGTGCTGGCGCGGGTGGCGTTCGGTCTCACCGCGGCGGGAATGCAGGCAGCCATCTTCCAGTTGCTGAGGATACATGCGCTGCCGGGCATGGACGCGCGGGCGATTTCGTATGCGACCGCGTTCCAGTTTTTCGGGATGGGCGTGGCGCCGTTCGCCGCGGGCCTGATCGGTCCGGTGCTGGGCATGCGCGCCTACTTTGCGCTGACGATCGTGCTCATGCTCGGAGGGCTGGTGCTCTGGCGCAAGGGGGAACGCGGCAAGATAAAGGATGAAGGATAGAGGCGGAAAGCGGAAAGCGGAAAGCGGAAGGATGAAGGGGGAGGGAAAGGTGGAGGGCGGGACGGTGGAAGCATCTCGACCGATGGCCACGAGCGTCTTGATAGAATGCCGATGTAGCACGGCTGTAGGGTTATCCAAGAGCAAACCTGAGGAGGATCGAGATGCGTACCGAGAGACTCTTTGTTGCGACCGCCGTCGCGGCGGCGTTGGCGATATCGGCGGCGCACGCCGCGCAGCCGGCGTATCCGGACCGGCCGATCCGGCTCATCATCGGCAGCGCGCCGGGCTCGGGGCCCGATATCATCGCGCGGCTCACGGCAGACCATCTGTACGGCGTGTGGAATCAGCGGGTGGTCGTCGATTCCCGGCCCGGCGTGGCCGGCATCATCAGCGCGGAACTCGCATTGCGGGCGAACGCGGACGGTTACACCTGGATGATGCTCACCTCGCAACTGTTCGTCGCAACGTCGGTCTATCCCAATCTCAAGTTCGACCTGGACAAGGATTTCCACTCGATCGCCCTCATCGGAACGGTGCCGTTCGTTCAGATGGTCAACGCGAAAGTGCCGGCGAAGTCGATTCCCGAGTTGATCGCACTTGCCAGGAAATCGCCCGGCAAACTGCGCTACGGCTCGGCCGGCGCGGGGGCTTCCGAGCATCTTAGCGGCGTCCTGTTCGGCCGGTTGACCGGGACCGACTTGCTCCACGTGCCGTACAAAGGCATCGCCCAGGCGATCGCGGACACGCTCTCGAACGAGGTCCAGGTCACGTACGCGGTCTTTCCGGCCGCGAGACCCCACATCGAATCCGGAAGACTGAGAGCGCTCGGCGTCACCACTCCGAAACGCTCACCGGCTCTCCCCAACGTGCCGGCGATCGCGGAAGTGGTGCCGGGCTATGCCATGTTCGGCTGGTACAGCCTGGTGGCCCCCAAGGGCACGCCAAGCGCCATACTTTCCAAGGCCAGCGCGGAAGTGGTCAAGGCGGCGAAGGAGCCGGCTTTCGGCGAGCGGCTCAAGACTCTGGGAATCGGAATCGTCGGCGGCGGGCGCGGGGAACTCGATGCGTTCCGCCGCAACGAGAGGAAGCGGATCACCGAACTCGTCAAAGCCACCGGCGTGAAGATTCAGTAATCCGCGCGTTACGATCCGTTGACGAACGCCCGCGGCGCGATGCCGAGCGAGCGGCGGAACATGGTGGAAAAGGCGCTCGGGCTTTCGTAGCCGAGATCGACCGCCACCGTGGTGACCGGCGTGCCTTCAGCGAGGCGCCGGATGGATTCGAGCAGCCGTGCCTGCTGCTTCCAGCGCGCGAACGTGATCCCGGTTTCTCTCAGAAAGCGCCGGTAGAGGGTGCGCGTGCTGGTGTTCAGGCCATGCGCATCGAAGCCGCAGGGCTGCCTGGTCGACAGGTCGGCCAGGATACGCTCGCAGAGCTGCGCCAGGTCCGGGCTCTCCGGCAGCGGCAGGTCGAGCGCACAGGGAGACAAGCGGCGGATCTCCGCCATGAGCAGGCGCATCAACAGTCCATCGTCACCTTCCTCTTCGTAATCCGCCGGCTGCGCCACGGCGCGCACGACGAGCTCCCGCAGGAGGGGCGTGACGTTCAGCACGACGCAAGAAGACGGCATGCCCCTGCCGGCGGCGCCATCCACGTACAGGCTGTGCATTTCGACGACGCCGTAGGTCTGGATCTCATGCACCGTGCGCGCGGGCACCCACAACGCACGGCTCGGCGGGACGATCCAGGCGTGCCGGGCGGTGCGCACCCGCATCGTTCCCGCCACGGCGAAAACGAATTGCGCCCGACCGTGCCAATGCGGCTTGATGTGATGACCGCTGGGATAGGACGTGCGCCGCGTCACAATGGCGCGCGAGCCGTCACCCTCGACCGGGTTTTCCGGAATGCCGGACAGATCGATCGCCGACCGGGCGGGCGGGGCGCGGCGGTAGAGAATGCGTGTGTCCATATCTCGATGGTACGCCGTAAATCCTCGAAAGACAGACGATTGTAACTCAGGCAAACTCTGCCGCCATGAATACTGTCCCTTCAGCGGTTCCGGTTGCCGGCGGTTTCCCCCGCATCGTGACTTTCCTGCTCAATGTCGCGCACGGCATCGATCACATGTTCCTGCTGATCTTCGCCACGGCCGTGATCGCGATCGCGCACGAGTTCGGTCATTCGAGCTGGGAGGACCTCATGCCGTACGGCGTGGGCGCCTTTTTCCTGTTCGGATTGGGTGCCCTGCCCGCGGGGCGTCTCGGCGACCTGTGGGGCCGGCGCGTCATGATGATCATTTTTTTCATCGGCATCGGCGTGGCCGCGCTGTTGACCGCCCTCACGCAGAACGCCTGGCAGCTCGCGGTGGGGCTCACTCTCGTCGGCGCTTTCGCCGCGATCTATCATCCGGTGGGCATCCCGATGCTGGTTCAGCACGTTTCCAATCCGGGCGCCGTGATCGGCTTGAACGGGCTCTTCGGCAACCTCGGCATCGCGGTCGCCGCGCTCGTCACCGGCTTACTCGTGAAGTGGATCGGCTGGCGGGCGGCGTTCGTCGTGCCCGGGATCCTCACGATCGTGTGCGGGGTCATTTTTGCGATTGTGTGCCCGAAGGAAAGCGAGGCGCCTTCAAAGCGCAAGGGGGGCAAGGCGAAGGTGGTGCTGTCGCCGTCGATGCTGGTGCGCGCATTCACGGTGATGACGGCGGCTGCGGTTACGGGCAGCCTCATTTTCAACTTCACGACGAACGGCAACTCGCAGCTCCTGACCGAAGCTTTTCGAGGCGTACTGGAAGACCCGGCAGTGCTGGGCGCGCTGCTGGCGCTGATCTACGCCATCGCATCGTTCGCGCAGCTCGTGGTCGGCACGCTCATCGATCGCATGCCGTTCAAGCCGCTGCAACTGTGGATGTCGGTCGCCCAGATTCCGCTGCTCATTCTCGCCGCGCATACGCAGGCGTGGTGGCTGTTCTTTGCGTTGCTGGCGGTGATGATTTTTGTCTTCGGCTCGATCCCGTTCACCGACGCCATGATCGTGCGCTACGTCGATGACCGGCTGCGCTCACGGATTGCCGGAATGCGGCTGACGGTGGGGTTCGGCATCAGTTCGCTCGCTGTCTGGCTGCTCGGGCCGATGGTGAAGGGAATGGGGTTTTCGGCGCTACTGTGGATCATGGCCGGCATCGCCGCCGTGAGGGCCGCGATCGTGCTGCTGCTGCCCGACGAGCCGGCGCCCGCGGAACCCGCGCGCACATAACGCAGCTCAAAAAGTTATATCATTGCGCCTCGCATGAACGGTGCGCCGGGCTGTCGCAGCGCGCGCCGAGCGACAATTCGCACCTCACATACGGGAATCGTGATGAACAAGAATGGCTGGGGACTCGTCGGCACGGGCCGGATCGCCGACGATCGCATACTGCCCGGAATCAACGCCTGCGCGGGCAACAAGCTCGTGGCGGTCGTGAGCCGCGACCAGGGGCGCGCGGACACCTTTGCCAGAAAATTCGGCGCGCAGCACGCTTACACGAGCTTCGATGAGATGCTGCGCAACCCCGAGGTGACGGTGGTGGCCATCCACACGCCGAATGCGCAGCACGCCGATCAGGCCGTCGCGGCCGCCCGTGCCGGTAAGCACGTGTTCTGCGACAAGCCGATGGCGACCAGCGTCGCCGACGCCGAGCGCATCGTGCGCGAATGCGAAAGGGCCGGCGTCAAGCTCGGCATCAATTTTCACAATCGCTTCATGCCCTGCTTCGTCGAGACGAGACGCATCATCGCGAGCGGCGAGATCGGCGATGTGCAACACATCCAGCTCGAGGCGAGTCCCGGCGCGCGCCCCGGCGCGCGGCTCGCGACCTGGCGCGTCGATCCCGTTCTCGCGGGCCTGGGCACGACCTACAGCATAGGCGTGCACGTCTACGACATCCTGCGTTACCTGCTGGCCTCGGAAATCACGATGGTGTCGGCTTTCTTCGATACGCCGAACGGCGTCATGGAGGAGACCAACATGTCTCTGTTCCGATTTGCGAACGGCGTACTCGCCCAGTTGAGCGTGCACGAAAAATCGCCGTTTCCCCACAACGATTTCGTCATCTACGGAGCCAAGGGTCGCATCCTCGGCAGGGGACTCACCCGCAGCCGCGCGGGCGGAGAGCTGCAGGTGATGACGGCAGACGGCAAGACGCGCACCACCGAGTTCCCGCCCATCAATGCGCATGGGGCGTGCGTAGCGGCATTCAGCGACGCGCTTCTCAAGGGACGAGACCCCGTGCCGTCCGGCATCGATGGGCTACGCAGTGTGCAGGTCACCGATGCCATGGCGCGCTCGGCGTGGGGCGGCGTGCACGTGAGGCTGGCTTATTAGAGGGTGCGGCGCGCCAGATCGGAGGAAACTGTGCACCAGCGCGAGGCGACTTCTGTGTGCCGACCGGCAGCGGCGACTCGTTTCGGACGGTTCAGAAAATTGTGGGTCCCCTTTTCCCACCCTCGCGTCGGAGTAGAGTCAGCGAAAGGGTAATCGACAGGACAACAGCCATGGCGACCACTACCGCGAAGCGTCCGAAATCATGCCGCACTTCGAACGACGTGGCACCAGCGCCGAAAACGACCGCGTACGGTCGGGAAGTACTCCGTGTCTTGAAGGGTAGCAACGGGAGGAATTGTGGAGGCAACGACGGATCTGGAGCGCCTGGCGTAACGAACCCTCTAAGCGATGACTCAGCGAGCATGCTGGCTGTGATGTGAATCGGGCCGCTTTGTCTTCAGGCAGCGATAAACCCCGGCAATTTTGATGCTTTCACGTCCAAGGTCGCCGTTGCTCGACATCCCAGCCGGCGGTTTTGGGAACCAATCAGACAATCAGCGAAATCGGCAGTCGTGTCTTTCCAGATGAAAAGGGCCTCCTCGATGGCCGGTTCATCCTCGAATCTGATATCGCTCGTATCGAGCAAGCGCGAGATAGCTTCAATGATTTGACTCTTGCTCAGGCTGTATCGGCTGCGTAGCACCCATTCGGTTTCCAGGAGAACCAGCTGGCTTACGAAAACGTGGCGCCCGGCCGCGATTTCACTCTTGATCAGCTTGCGTGCCTTCTCAAACTGAGCTTCGTCATCCCGTATCAGAAATCGAACGAGAACATTGGTATCGACCCCCAACATCACCGCGACAACTGCTCAACTGGAAGGGGCTTGCGACCCTTCTTGTGTAACACGCCGGCCAGTTCGGTGACGCTCTTGGTCTTCACCCGCATGACTACTGTGCCATCTGGCATTAACGTAAACGTCATCCGGTCGCCGGCCTTCATGGAAAGACTATCGCGAATTTCCTTGGGAATTGTCGTTTGGCCCTTGCTGGTAAGCGTGGCATCGTTTGACATTGCAATCTCCTCATTTCCTTACGAGCCCAATTATAGTAAGGCAATCGGTAAATGGCAATTCATGGGTGATTCGTTATCTGGACGGCAGATATCCGGCGAGAGCCCTGACTGTCTGCTCTTGGCCGATAGTGTGAATTCGCAGTTGAGCCCGGAAGCGGCCGGTCGCAAAATGCCGCTTTTTTCTAGGGTCCGCTGTCGGCGAGTATGGGCAATCGCCGCTCCCGGCCAGCAGCGGTCGTACAGCACTGCTCTCCAACTTGACGATAGACACCCTGCGCTTGACTGCCGCGCTACTCGAAGGCGGAAGGGTTTTAGCAAGAGCCGCTGGGTCGGCTCGGCGTGCACTCGTGCCAGCGTGCAGATTGAGGGAAATCGGACGCAGCAAAGGGCAGGATTCTGCAGGAAAATAGCCAGGCTTTAATGCATTGTCACGCGGTTGACGCTGCGCCAGGCGGGGGATAGAGTGCCGGCAACGCGATGTTCGCCGATGGTCTCGGCTTTCGCCGGGGCTGCGGTTTTTCTGAAGGAGGATCTACGATGGCATTCAGCGTCCGCCGTATCGTCACCGGGCACGATTCCAACGGCAAGGCGATCGTCGCCACCGACGAACAGCTGCCCGGCGCCGTATCGCCGAGCCGTCCCGGCGTCTCGCGTTGCGAGATCTGGTCAGCCGACAAGATGCCGGTCGACAATTCCGAAGGCGCCGCCGCCGAGGCGCAGCGCAAGGGCTTTGTCGTGCGCCACAATTATGTCGGCTCGGGGCAGGGCAATGTGTGCCGCATCGTCGAGTTCTCGCCGGGCGGCACCCCGTTCATGCACCGCACCGAGACGCTGGACTACGCGATCCTGCTGAAGGGCGAATGCGATCTCGAGCTCGACGACGGCAAGCGGGTGCGCATGAAGCCGGGTGACATCTGCGTGCAGCGCGGCACGATCCACGCTTGGGCGCCGGTCGGCCCGGAGCCGGCCGTGTTTGCCTTCGTGCTGATCGACGCCGACCCGGTCGAAATGGGCGGCAAGAAGCTGACGACCGTTTACCCGACGCGGTAGCCCGAGCGACGGAAGTGCGCTCCCTCTCCGCCATCGGCTGGGTAATACCCACATCTTTTCCTTACAGATCGTACGGTTAGACGCGGACTTGTA
>JACQGN010000120.1 GCA_016199545.1 Betaproteobacteria bacterium
AACCCCTTTCCCTACGAAAGATGTGTAGATACCTATGCGCCGCGGGGGAGGGTTAGGGAAGGGGGGCGGCGACTGAACGGCCGTGCTAACTCTTACTAAGCCGTCGCAGTCGCGAGGTGAGTTCCGTGCCGCCGCGAACTGCCGCGAGCGGTTCCAGCTCATCGAACACGACCGACCAGTCCAGTCGTCGGCCCTGCCGGATCACCACAGACTCCACATCCAGCCAGTCCTGAGGCCGGGACGCGAACGCCTTCAGGACGACCAGGTCTTCGGCTGAACATGTGCGGAGAACCACGTCCGGGGCCATCGTCCACTCGCTCGAACGCGCAACACAACGCTCCTCGAAAGGAATACCTCCAAATGCGACGTCCACCGCGACGCCGCTGGTGCTCTCAAGAAGAAGCACGCGATTGCGAATCGCAAACTCGCGCGCGTCGGGGATACGCGGCCGGAAGGCCGTCAGCAAACGATCGGCAATACGTTCCTCGTCGCCGAAATGCGAAAGCACCGTGACATCCACGTCCTGCGTCATGCGGGGTTGCCCCCAACGCTGCAGGGCGATGGCGCCGATGAAGCAGAAGCGATCGCCGGCCTGCGACAGGTAACGCTGCACCTCGAGGGCCGCCCCGAGGACAGTCTTCATCGGAAAACAGGCAGTCGGGAGAATTGCCGTTGCAGGTCGGCGAGACCCGAACCGCTCCGCGGTGGCAGGTCTTCCGGTAGTGGCATATTGAGCAGGTCCAGTGCCGCCGCCTTGGCCTGCTCATCCGTCATCGCTTCGAGTTCGCGGCGCCGAATGAGCGCGAGCTCGCGCCCGGCGCGATCCCAGGTTTCAGCCCAGCGTTTCAGTTCCGCGTCCTTCACGCTGGTATTTTACCCCTGCAGCCCTTCCCTGGCGCCTGGATCACGGACGGTTATTCTTCAATCGCGGGCCGCGGCCGGGCAATGACGCAATACCGGTTCCCCACCGCCGCAAACGGCGACAAGCCGGGCGGTAGTGGCATAATCGGAACCCATGGCTCGCTCCGCGCCCGGCGGCGGGGCTGAATCGTGCACAGCTACGGCGAACACAAACTGACATGGCGGATACAACCAACCTCCTGCGGCTGGGCATCCCGAAAGGCAGTCTGCAGGAGACGACGCAGAAGCTTTTCGTGCGCGCGGGCTACGACCTGCGCATTTCCGGGCGCTCGTACTATCCGGACATCGACGACCCGGAGATCCAGTGCATTCTCATCCGCCCGCAGGAGATGGCGCGCTACGTCGGCCAGGGCGTGCTCGACTGCGCGATCACCGGGCTCGACTGGATACTGGAGAACGACGCCGACGTAGCGGAACTCGCCGACCTGCGCGCGCCGTGGCCCAACTATGGCGTCGTGCGCTGGGTGCTCGCGTCGAAGGAAGACTCGCCGTTCAAAACGGTGAAGCACCTCGAAGGCCGCCGCATCGCCACCGAAGCGGTCGGCATGACAAAGCGCTTCCTCGCGCAGCACGGCGTCAACGCGACCGTCGAGTTTTCCTGGGGCGCGACCGAAGTCAAACCGCCGATCCTCGCGGATGCGATCGTGGATGTCTCCGAAACCGGCTCCTCGCTGCGGGCCAACAACCTGCAGATTATCGACGTCGTGCTGCAGAGCACGCCGCGCTTCATCGCCAACCGCACGGCCGTGGCGAACGCGTGGAAGCGCGCCAAGATCGAGCGCGTGCTGATGCTCTTGAAGGGCGCGATCGCCGCCGCCACCCGCGTGCTGCTGTCGATGAACGTTCCGCGCGAGAATGTCGATGCCGTGCTGAAGATCCTGCCGGCGCTCGCCACGCCGACGGTGTCGACGCTGGCCGATCCCAACTGGGTGGAGCTGAGCACCGTGGTCGAGGAAAAGAGCGTGCGCGAGCTGATCCCGAAACTCTTCGACGCCGGCGCACGCGGCATCATCGAGTTGCCGATAAACAAAATCGTCGAATAGGAGCAATACATGAGATTTCTCGCATTGGCCGCGTTCGCGGGCCTGCTGGTGGCGCCGCACGCCTGGGCGCAGTCGGCCTGGCGCCCCGAAAAACAGGTTGAAGTCATCGTTCCCACCGCGCCGGGGGGCGGCAATGACACCTTCGCGCGGCTCATGCAGAAGGTCCTCCAGGAACAGAAACTGGTGGCAACGCCCGTGCTGGTGCAGAACAAGTCGGGCGGCAATCAGACGCTGTCGGTGATCTATCTCAACCAGCACGTGGCCGACCCCCACTATCTGCTGTTCGCGACCTCGAGCCTGATCTCGAACGACATCCAGGGACGGGGACAGTACCGCTACACCGATTTTCCGCCGCTGGGGCTCGCCTTTCTCGATTTCAGCGCGTTCATGGTGCCCGCCGCCTCCCCGTTCAAAACCATGCGGGAACTCCTCGATCGGGTGAAGGAGGATCCCGACGCCGTGGCATTCAGCGTCATTTCGCGCGGCGGCACCTCCCATGCGGCGCTGGCGCAGGCCGCCAAGGCCGCAGGGATCGATCCGAGGCGGCTGAAGATCGTCGTGTTCAAGACCAGCGCCGAGGCCTCGACCGCATTGATGGGCGGCCACATCCAGGCCGCAGTGTCCTCGGCAGCGGGCTCGACCCCCCAAGTGGTGGCCGGCCACATCCGCATGCTCGGGATCGCCAGCCCGCAGCGGCGTACGGGCGCGCTCGCTCAAGTGCCCACGCTGGCGGAAATCGGGGTGCCGGCGACGGGGCTCACCACCTGGCGCGGCGTGTTCGGCGCGAAAGGCATTGCGCCGGCGCAGATCGCGTTTTGGGAAGACGCGCTCGCCCGCGCGTTCGCGTCCGAGGAATGGCAGGCGCGAATGGCCGAACATAACGTTGCCGCGCCGCCGCTGCGCGGCAACGAACTCGCGAAATACTTCGAAGCGCAATACGCCCAGACCCGGAGCGTTCTGGTCGAGCTGGGTCTCGCCAAGTGAGAAGTCGTCCTTGCCTCATATCGGGGACGCGCACCTGCGAAGCCATCTTGCGGCTGGCCGCGGCTGTGTTGCACGTCGCGAGAATGCCTCGCGCCTTGCAATGACACCTCGTGGCCATGCACGCGAACCTCATCGACTCGCCTGCCGCCATCCGCGACCTCCTGACGCGGAGCAGAACGATCGCCGTGCTCGGCATCAAGACCGAGGCCCAGTCGGATCAGGCGGCATTCTACGTGCCGAAGTACCTGCAGGCCGCGGGCTACGATGTCGTTCCGGTGCCCGTCTATTACCCCGAGGTGACCGAGATCCTGGGGCGCAGGGTCTACCGCAGGCTCGTGGACATTCCTGGCGCGGTTGATATCGTCAACGTGTTCCGGCGTCCCAGAGACGTGGCTGCGCACGTGGACGACGTTCTCGCGAAAAAGCCGCACGCAGTATGGCTCCAGCTCGGCATCCGCCACGACGAATCGGCGCTGAAGCTCGCCGAGGCCGGCATCCTGGTCGTGCAGGACCGCTGCATCATGGTCGATCACCGTGCCCTGGCAAAGCGGCCATAGCACGGCGCGGTAATCAGCCCGCGGTAAGAAACTCCAGCAGGTCGCGGTTGAACTCGTCGGCCCGGGTCTTGGTCGACGAATGCCCGCCGCCGCGCCGGATCACGAGCTTCGCGCCGGGAATCGCACGGGCGAGCGCCTCGGAGAAGTAGCGCGGCGTGATGAAATCGTCGTCCGATACCGTCACCAGGGTCGGCGCCTTGATGCGCGCGAGCCCCGCGCGCCGGTCGAACTTGAGCAGCGCGTTGATACGGCCCACGGAGACTTCCACCGGCGGCGCGCCGGCAACGGCCTTGCGCCGCTCCTCGTCGATCTCGGCATCATGGGCAATCACGTAGTCGGGTGAATAGAGAAAGAGGGGATGGAACATGGCGTGCAGCTCTGTCCCGCACTGCTGGTACATCGCGCGCCGCGCTTCGAAAAGCCGCCGGAACCAGGGATCACAGTGCGTCCAGGTGCTGCACAACGCGAGCCGCGCCACGCGCTGCGGGTGGTCGATGGCGAGTATCTGGCCGATCGCGCCGCCGGTGGACATGCCGACGATGTGCGCACGCTCGATCTTCAGCGCGTCCATGAGGGCAACCGTCTCGGCCGCCATCTGATCGACCGAGAACTCGCGCTGCAGGCGGTCGCTCGCCCCCGTGCCGCGCTGGTCATAGGTGACGACGCGATAGTGCGGCCTGAACACCGGCACCTGTGGCTCCCAGTAACGCCCGACGCCGTTCAGTCCGCTGATGAAAACGAGCGGATGCCCTCGCCCGGCTTCCTCGTAGTAAATCTCGCCACCTGCGACGGCAACTTTCGGCATAGCGCTTTCCCTCTTTGGGAGCGCCAAACATATCATGGAACACCGCCCATCGGATGGCTGACAACTAGTTTGATGATTCCCAGTTGATGAGTCATCCCCTCCCCTTCAAGGGGAGGGCCCGGGTGGGGATGGGTTTGCAGTTGAGCGCTTTTACCCCATCCGCCTCCCAAGGCCCCCTCGCGTGCTGCGCAGGCTCTCCCCCTTGAAGGGGGAGGAGTTTCGCCACCACTGCGCTGCTGTATAAGTAC
>JACQGN010000123.1 GCA_016199545.1 Betaproteobacteria bacterium
CCCGCCCGACAAGCAGGAGAAGGCGACGCAGACGGTGCTGGAGCAGGCCGAAGTGCTGTCAGCGGAGTGGGCCGTGGCGTAACGAGGAGGTGTAAATGAGCGATCAACAGAAACCGATGTTGGCTATCGTGGGATGGGAACTGCTGCGCCTCGGCGCGGTTGCCTTCGGTGGGCTCGGCGCGACGCTCGCGCTGCTGCAGCGCGGGCTGGTGGACCGGCGCGGCTGGTTCAAGGAGCAGGACATCAGCGAGGCGCTGGCGATGACGCAGCCGCTGCCCGGCTCGACGGGTATACAGGTCGTCTCCTATCTCGGTTGGCGGCTCCGCGGTTGGCCGGGCGCTATCGTGGCGGCGGTGGCGTTCATCGCGCCCGCCGCCGCGATGATGATCGCGGTGGCGGCCGCGTCGCTCGCGTTGCCGGACGAGCCGTGGGTCAGGGGCGCGGTGAACGGCATACAGGTGGGCGTGGTCGGGCTGCTCGTTGCCGCGATGTGGCGGCTTGCCCGCAACCAGGCGAAGAATGCGATCCTAGCCGCGGTGCTGCTCACGAGCTGCGTGCTGGGATTCTTCGTGCATGCCGTGCTGATCGTCGTGGGGGCGGGGTTGCTCGGCGCGCTGCTCGGCAAGGAGAAGAGCGATGGATAACGTGATCGAGCTGGTCGCGCGCTTCCTCGTGGTCGGTGCTTTCGCGTTCGGCGGCGGCGGCGCGGCCTTGCCGCTGGTCGAGCGCATCACAGTGGCCGAAACGGGCTGGCTCACGCCGCAGCAGTTCGCGGTGGGAGTGGGGTTCGCCTACGCAACGCCGGGCCCGATCCTGATCCTCGCCGCGTTCGTCGGTTTCTACGTCGCGGGAATCACCGGCGCGTTGGCAGCGACGGTCGCGGTGTTCGCCATTCCGGTGGTGCTTGCGGCGGGCTCGGCGGGTGTCGTCGCGCGGTTGAATCGCTACGCGCGCTTTCGGGCATTCGGGCGCTTTGCGGCGGCCGCCGCGGTCGGGCTGCTGGCGGTCACACTGGCCGCTCTCGCGCGCCCGGTGGTCGAGTTGCATCCCGGGCTGCTTGCAGGCGCGCTCGCGGTGTTCGCGGCGGAGCGCTTCGGCATGTCGCCGGTATTGCTGCTGGCCATCGCGATCGGCGCGGGCGCCGCCGCGGGGGCCGCGGGATTCTGATTCACGGTGTGGATCGTGGCGTAATTCCGGGGCACCCAGCCTCGCGAGCCGGCGCTACAAACTGGACCGGGCCGCGGAAATATAGGTCTTCTCGTGGTTCTGCTGGCACTCGAAGCAACGCTTGGCGGTGGGATAAGCGGCCAGCCGCTCGTATCCAATGACGGCCTCGCAGTCGATGCATGCCCCATACCGGCGTGCCGCGATCCGACCTTCTGCCGCGACGATGTCCTGGAACTCGTTCACGTCCCGCGCCACCTCGGCATGACTGACATCGCTCAGCAGATCGGCGACCGATTCGTCTCCGATATCGGTCACCTCGCCCGCCAGACGGGCGTAGCGTTCGTCGCCCGCGCGGGTGAGCACTTCCCGGATCTCCTGCAGCAGGCGGCCCTTCCGTTCCGTCATGACCCGGATGAGATGAGCGAGCTCTTTTTTCGTCAATGTATTCATGCGTTCCAATGTATCGCCGTCTCCTGATTGCGTCTTGATCTACATCAAGCGGGGGCCCGCCTTGGTGGTGGGAACGTCCCTCACCGGCATGGCCGTGAGGCGGCATTGGGCAACTCTCGCGGCGGCTCTTGCCGATGCCTACATTCCGTGACGTCAGGTCCCTGATCGAAGCTGGACGCCGGCGAGCAGGTCCTGCGACAGATACCGCTGGCGGTAGACTTCGAACGGCACAGTGTCCGCGGCTTCGATTTGCCGCTGCGCGACCAGCGACTCCCCGGCCATGCGTGCATAGCGGGCATTCGCTTCCGCAGGCAGGGGCGATTCCAGCAGGTGGTCCCGGTGCCGCATGGACTGAGCCAGGGTGAAATGCAGATGGGAGTTGTCGCCGGTCTGTTCCATCTCCCGGAGAATCCGGGCGGACGGCGTCGCCGCGGGATTCCGCAGCGCAGCCTCGGCGGCCGACAATGCATCCCGGTATGCACGGCCGCGATGGGCATTGTCAAGAGCTGCGGCAATGGGCTCGTATTCGCGCAGCAGTTGCCCGCCCCATTCGGCGAGGGTGATTTCCTCGCCCTGCCTGGTCAGGCGGATGTCGGGGTCACGACCCCGTTCGGCGACCCGGTGCCGGTCACGCGAGAGGGCCGCGATTTCTTCCACCGTGTCCGCCGCGCTGTCGCTGAGCAGACAATGCAGCAGGAACACGTCGAGAAAGCGGATCGTGGCGGCGGTGATGCCGATGGGGCAGAACGGGTCGAGGTCCATGCAGCGCACTTCCACGTACTCGACGCCGCGCTCGCCCAATGCATGCAGCGGCCGTTCGCCCGGTCGGATCACCCGCTTCGGCCGGATGGTGCCGTAGAACTCGTTTTCGATCTGTAACAAAGTGACGGCGAGCTGCCGATAGTCATCGCCGTCACGGATGCCGATCGCCGCGTACTGCGGATAAGGCTTGGTGAGCGCGCTGTAGAGCGAGTGGGCGTAGCTTTCCAGGCTGTTGTAGCTCACGGCGAGCGCTGCCTGTGCGTCGCTCTGGTAGCCCAACCGACCCATGCGCAGGGACGTGCTCGCGGGCAGGTACAGCGTGCCGGCGCTCAACTCCCGCAGCCGGTGCGTGCGGCCGGCGACGAAGCTTGCGCAGACCGCCGGCGATGCGCCGAACAGATAAAGGAGCAGCCAGGAATGACGCCGGAAGTTGCGGATCAGCGCGAAGTACGCATCGTTCTGATAGGCCCGCGCCGGGCCACTGCGCCCATCGACCCGCTGAAGGATCGGCCAGGCTGCCTCAGGCAGCGAGAAGTTGTAGTGAATGCCGGAAATAGTCTGCATGCGCCTGCCGTAGCGGTGCGACAAGCCGCGCCGGTACACTGTCTTGGCCCGTCCAACATTGGAGCTGCCATAACGGGCAATGGGTATGGCATCGTCACCCGGGAGTCCGCAAGGCATGCTGGCGCACCACAGCACTTCGTCGCCGATGTGGCGGTAAACGACCTGGTGGATCTCGGTCAGTTCCTCAAGGCACGCGTCCACGCCGGCGTGGACGCCGGTGATGAGCTCAAGTTGCGACTCGCTGAAATCGGTGGTGATGCCCGGGTGCGTGAGCGGCGACCCGAGACCGGCCGGGTGCGGCGTGTCCGCAAGCGTTCCGTCCGGTTTGACGCGCAGGCTCTCCTTCTCGATCCCGCGCAGAAGGCCCTTGAGTACCTCGGGCGTGAGTACGCACAGCCGTTTGTGGAGTTGCCCCAAGCGAGCATTCCTTGACTGGAAGACGCTCTATGGTAGCAGACGCACTTCGCCGGCGCGGGCCGCCCGATCTGCGCGCGTGCCGCAACCGGGATCTAGCCTCCGCCCTCCACGGTCCTGAACCTTGCGCCGACGAGCGTGGCGAGCACCACGAGGCTCGTCGAGATGAGGATCATGATGATGCCCAGGGCCGAGAGTTTGCCCCACAGTCCATCGTCGGCGAAGCGCAGGATCTGAACCGCCAGCACCTCGGTGCCCGGCCGCGAGAGCACCACGGACAAGGTGACCTCGCGCACGAACATGGTGGCCATGAGGATCCACGCCGAACGATGCCGGGAAACGAAAACGACAGGAAGCTCAACGACTCGAGAATGCCCGACGCCCGCGTCTTCACCTTCACGATGGCGTACCTTGACGTGGATCAACTACCTTGATGCTTCATGATGCCGATGTCGTCGAGCTTTTTCTGCAGGCTCAGGAGGTCGAGCTTGTCCAGCGGCAGACTCACGAACAGGCCGATGCGGGTCGCGAGCTGGCGGAACGCCTCATTGAACGCCTGGCGCTTCACTTCGTCGCTGCCCGAGGCGAGGGAGGGGTCCGGCAATCCCCAGTGCGCGCTCATCGGCTGTCCCGGCCACACCGGGCAGGCTTCCTTCGCGACGTTGTCGCAGACGGTGAAGAGGAAATCGAGCCGGGGCGCGCCGGGCACGGCGAACTCATCCCAGCTCTTGCTGCGCAGCCCGGTCACCGGCAAACCCGCGCGCTCGATCTGCTCGAGCGCAAATCGATTGGGCTGCGTTGCCGGCATGCTGCCGGCGCTGAAGGCCTTGAACCGTCCCTTGCTGAGCGCGAGGTTGCCGAGTATCGCCTCGGCCATGATGCTGCGCGCGGAATTGTGCGTGCACAGGAAGAGCACGTTGTAAGTGCGACTTGCCTGCGCCATGGTCACGCCGCGCAGCAGGTCGGGGCACAGCACGCTTTCGCGGCGGGTTTGCGGGCGCGCACGAAGGCGCTCATGAACTTGCCGGCGACCCGAGGTGCAATCGAGTCAACGTCGATGCCCTGCCCGGCGAGAAACTGTCGCGCATCCTCGATGTCGTAGATGCGAGTCGGCTCGATGTCGATGCCCTCGAAACCGGCGCCAGCGAGCTTCTCCCGGTAATCGGAATCGCGCAGCGCGCCCGCGATGCAGCCGATCCATAGCTCGACGTTCCTTCTGATTTCGGCGGGGACCTCACCCTTGACTACGACGTCGGAAACTGCGAACCGACCGCCGGGCTTCAGCACCCGGAACGCTTCGCGCAGCACGCGATCCTTGTCGGCCGAGAGGTTGATCACACAGTTGGAAATGATGACGTCCACGGAATTGTCTGGAAGCGGGATGTTTTCAATCTCGCCCTTGAGAAACTCGGCGTTCGTGACGCCGGCCTTCTTCTGATTTTCGCTCGCGAGCGCCAGCATTTCATCGGTCATGTCGAGGCCATAGGCTTTACCGGCCGGCGTTACGCGCTGCGCGGAAAGCAGCACGTCGATGCCGCCGCCGGAGCCGAGGTCCAGCACGGTCTCGCCGGGCTTCAGTTCGGCGAGCGCCGTGGGGTTGCCGCAGCCGAGCGAGGCCCGCAGCGCGGGTTCCGGCACGGCGCCGCTCTCCTGCGCGCTGTAGAGATTGGAGGTGATCGGGTTGCACGTGCTCGCCGGCCCGCAGCAGGAAGACTTTCCTTTCTGCGCCTGCAGTGCCGCCCGACCGTACTTCTCCTTGACCGCTTCCTTGATAGCTTCCGTGTTCATGTCCAATGACCTTTTTCAAAGCGCCACAGTCGGCGCAAAATCGTTTGTTTTTCCTCTGTGAACCTTGTGTTCTCTGTGGCTATCGAACTTGCTGTTTCAAACGCCGCGGGCGTACCACCCGCGCGTGGAATTGACGATCTTCACCACCGCCAGCATCACCGGCACTTCGATCAGCACGCCCACCACGGTGGCAAGTGCCGCTCCGGACTGGAATCCGAAGAGACTGATCGCCGCTGCCACGGCCAGCTCGAAGAAGTTGGAGGCGCCTATCAGCGCCGACGGGCAGGCGACGCTGTGCTTCTCGCCCACCGCGCGGTTGAGCCAGTAGGCAAGCGCCGAATTGAAAAACACCTGGATCGTGATCGGCACCGCCAGCATGGCGATGATGAGCGGCTGCGCGAGGATCGCCTCGCCCTGGAACGCGAACAGCAGGACCAGCGTCACCAGCAGGGCGGCGATCGAATACGGGCCGATGCGCGCCAGCGCGGCCTGCAGATGCGCCTCTCCCTTCGCGAGCAGCGACCTGCGCCACGCCTGGGCGATGATGACCGGGACGACGATGTAGAGGACGACGGAGGTGAAGAGCGTATCCCACGGGACCGTGATCGAGGAGATGCCGAGCAGCAGTCCCACGATCGGCGCGAAGGCGAAGATCATGATTGCGTCGTTCAATGCCACCTGCGAGAGCGTGAAGTAGGGATCGCCGTCGGAGAGCCGGCTCCACACGAATACCATGGCCGTGCAGGGCGCCGCGGCGAGCAGAATCAGGCCCGCGACGTAACTGTCGAGCTCGCCGGCGGAGAGGTACGGCGCGAACACCTGCCGCACGAAGATCCACGCGAGGAGCGCCATGGAGAACGGCTTCACGGCCCAGTTCACGAACAATGTGACGCCGATCCCTTTCCAGTGGCTGCGGACCTGATGCAGGGCGCCGAAGTCGATCCTCACCAGCATCGGGATGATCATCACCCAGATGAGGAGCCCCACCGGAATGTTCACGCGTGCGATTTCGAGCCGGCCGAAGAACTGGAACAGCGCCGGCAGGGTCTGGCCGAGGGCAATCCCGGTCACGATGCACAGGAACACCCAGACGGTCAGGTAGCGCTCGAAGACGCTTAGCTGCAGCAGAGC
>JACQGN010000124.1 GCA_016199545.1 Betaproteobacteria bacterium
CGTCAGCCCGAGCGCCCTGGCGGTTTTCATGTTGATCACGAGTTCGAATTTGGTCGGCTGTTCGACGGGAAGATCGCCGGGTTTCGCGCCCTTGAGGATCTTGTCCACGAAGGTGGCGGCGCGCTGGTACAAGTCGTCACGGTCGGGCCCATAGGTCACAAGACCGCCGGCTTCCGCGAATTCCGACCAGAGATATGTCGACGGCAGGCGACTCTTTGCCGCAAGACCCGCGATTCGTTTTAGATTCGAACCGAACACTGGGCTTGCGGTGAAGAAAATCGCGCCAGCGCGCGCGCTTACCGCATCTTCGAACGCTTGGTCGAAATCGTCGGCGCTCCGTACCTCCAGCGAATGAAGCTGGACGCCCAGTTGCCGCGCAGGCAGTTGAAGTTCTTTCCAGGCGAGTTGGCCGAATCTGCCCTGTGGATTCCAGAGCACCGCCACGCGGGAGAGCTTGGGAACCATTTCCTTGAGCAGCTCCAGCCGTTTGCCGTTCAACTCGATGTTCATTTGGGTTAACCCCGTGACGTTGCCGCCGGGCCGCGCCAAGCTCTCTATCAGCCCGAATCCAACAGGGTCAGTCGCACCCGCCATAACGATCGGAATAGTCCTGGTAGCTCTTCGGGCAGCCCGAGCATCGCCAACAAGGGCGGCGACGATGACGTCAACCTTGAGACGAACAAGATCGGCCGCAAGGTCCGGAATGCGACCTCTGTTACCCTCCGCATAGCGGTACTCGATGCTGATGTTCTTTCCCTCAACCCATCCGAGGTCGCGGAGACCCGCCCGGAATGCCTGGAGCCAGGCCGCGACACCGGACGGCGAGCCTGAGGAGAGAAATCCTATCCGGCGGACTTTTGCCGGCGCCTGCGCGCGTGCTGCGCCCGCCCACGCGAGTGCGGGCCACGCCGCTGCCCAAGCGAGTAAAGCTCGACGCGTTGAGTTGCACCTATCCATACGCCCTCCGCGCGAGTACCTCGCCGTAAAACCGCCGGCACAGTTCGCGTTTGCGCTCCTGCTCGCCCATGCCCTCCGGAAGCGATGACAACACGATGCGCTGCGCGGTCTCGAACATTTGCAGCGCCATCAACGCGCGTTCGGTTCCGCTCATCGCGGCGTAGCGCGCGCGAAGGATGGCCTCGATTGCGGATGATGTGTCAGTCACGTTGCACCTCCTCAAGCAACTGTTCCATTTCCAGATGAGCGGCCCACCGCTGCAGATAGTCCGCGTCGAGCGGCCCCTCCAGCAGATGCCGGACATCACGTAGCTGCAGCTCCGAGCGGGACTCGCGCGCCCAGTCGAGCTTGGAGAGTATCAGGTCCTCGCGGCTCACGATCCACAGATCGATTCCGGCGAAGTTCACTCGTTGACGGCGCTCGAACTCGGTGCGCCGATACTCGCCCGGTTTGCGCGGAATGAGATCGATTTTGACCACCGTGGGAAGATGGATCACGTTGCACGGCTGCGCCTGGCGTATACCACGCCAGCAATATTACCGTTATAATGCTGGCGATGTTTACTCGTCGCCAGGTGCTGCCGCCGCGCTCGTTTCTGCTCCTCGGCCCGCGCGGCACCGGCAAGACCACCTGGCTGCGCCGGCACCTGTCGCAGGCGCAGTGGTACAACCTGCTGCTCGATCGGGAGCTGCTGCGCCTCATGCGCGAGCCCGGCGCGTTCCGGCGCGAAATCGAAGCACTGCCGAAAGGCGCCTGGGTGGTGATCGACGAGGTGCAGAAGCTGCCCGCGCTGCTCAACGAGGTGCACGATGCGCTCAGTGCGGCGCCGCGGCGGTGGAACTTCGCCTTGAGCGGTTCGTCGGCGCGGCGACTGCGGCGCACAGACGTCAACCTGCTCGGCGGGCGCGTGGTGATGCGCCGGATGCTGCCGCTGACGGTGGCGGAAATGGGCGGAGAGCCTGAAATCGCCGAGTTGCTGCGCTATGGCGGCCTGCCGCTGGTTCGGTCCGAAAAGAGCGTGGCCGGGCGGATTGACCTTCTCGAAGCGTACGTCGAAACCTATCTCACGCAGGAAATCCGTGCCGAAGCGCTGGTGCGCAGCCTCGAGAGCTTTACCCGCTTTCTCGAAGTGGCGGCGCTGGCGAACGCGCAGGTCACCAACGTCACGTCGCTCGCCCGCGACGCCGCGGTCGCGCGGCCGACCGTGCAGGGTTACTTCGACGTGCTCACCGACACGCTGCTCGGCGCCTGGCTGCCAGCGTGGCGCCCGCGCGCCAAGGTGAAGGAGGTGGCGCACCCGAAGTTCTACCTGTTCGACTGCGGCGTGGCTCGGGCGCTCGCGCGCCGGCTGCGCGAGCCGCTCGATGCCGCCGAGCGCGGGACGCTGCTGGAGACGCTCGTCTTCCACGAGCTGCGCGCGCAGATGGCGTACGCGGCCATCGGCGGCGAGCTTGCTTACTATCGCACGCCCTCCGGAACCGAGATCGATTTCATCTGGACCCGCGCGCGCACGGCGGTCGGAATCGAAGTCAAGGCCAGCGAACGCTGGCGCCCCGGATTTGCCCGCGCCCTCAACGAACTGCGCGCGCGCGGCGTGATTCGCCATGCCTTCGGCGTTTATTTCGGCGACCGCCCGCTGCGGGACGGTGCCGTGCGCGTGTTCCCCGTCGCAGCATTCCTGCGCGAGCTGGCGGGTGGACGCGTGCTTACGACGGCGCGCTAGGTTCACTCGATCACCCGGTCCGCGCGCAGCAGCATTTCCTGCGGAATCGTGATGCCGAGCGCCCTCGCGGTTTTCATGTTGATCACGAGTTCAAACTTCGTCGGCTGCTCGATCGGCAGGTCGCCCGGCTTTGCGCCCTTGAGAATCCGGTTCACGTAGTAAGCAGCGCGGCGGAAATTCGCCAAAGGATCCGCGCCGTAGCTGAGCAGGGCACCGTCCTCCGCGTACCTCGACCCTCCGGCAATGACCGGCCAGCGCTGAGCCAGCGCAAGCTTCACGATGCGCCGCCGCTCAGCGCCGAACAATCCGGGGCTGGGCACCATGACGAGCCCCTCCACGCCCTCCTTCGCCAAACGCGCTATGGCGGGATCGAGGTCTTCCGCCTTGGCCACTTCGGCGAAGCGCGCTTCAACGCGGTAGTGCTCTATCGCACGTCGTGCATTTTTCATGTGAGTCGCATAAGCACCAACCCCGCGATCGACCAGAAATCCGACGCGCTTGAGCTTCGGCGCGGCGGCGAGCAGCAATTCAAGATACTTCTCGGATATTTCGGTGATGATGTTCGTGACCCCTGTCACCATGCTCCCCGGTCGCGCGAGGCTTGCTGCGAGCCCAAAGCTTACTGGGGAGTTGCCGTTAGCCTGGACGATGGGGGTTTTGGGCGCGGCCCTGGCTGCAGCGGCCGTGGCGTTTCCCACCGCCGCCACGATGACTTCAGGCTTCCTCGCTGCCAGCTCCTCGGCCAGGGTTCGCAGCCGATCCCCGCGGCCCTCCGCCCAGCGTTCTTCGAGCACGTAGTTCGAACCCTCCTTCCAGCCGAGCGCCGCCATTCCTTCTTTGAAAGCCGGAAGACTGCGCCCGCCCCGAGTGCGCGATCCTGAATTGAGCCAGCCGATCACGACCGGCGGCTTCTTTGACTGGCCAAAGGCCGCGCCCATCCAAGCGAGCGCGGGCCACGCTGCCGCGGCGAGGATGAAAGCCCGCCGTGAAGCCAACGTGAGCGACACGGCGGCATGGGAATGCCGCCCTACGCGAGATTCCATGATTTCGTGGGCCGGCAATCCTTTGCCGGCATCCACGGGACACCGCAGGGTTTCGTAGGCCGGCAATCCTTTGCCGGCATCGTTCCGATAGCGCTTCGCTCTCACTCGATCACCCGGTCGGCGCGCACGAGGATCGATTGCGGAATCGTGATGCCGAGCGCTCTCGCCGTTTTCAGGTTGATCACCATGTCGAACTTGGTCGGCTGTTCGATGGCAAGATCGGCAGGCTTGGCGCCCTTGAGTATCCGGTCCACGTACGCGGCGGCGCGCCGGTACATCTCGGGAATGCTGCCGCCGTAGAACATGAGGCCACCCGCGTCCACGAACTCCCGGCTGGGGTACATCGAGGGCAAGCGGTGTTGTGCGGCGAAGTCGACGATGCGCGTGCGGTAAGAGGCAATGAGCGGATCGGCCGTGGTCATGAGCGCGTCGGGCCGCTTCCCGGCGATCGCCCCAAATACGCGCTCGAAATCCTGGGGACCCCGGAACCCGTGAGGCTCGAGACTGATGCGTAGAGCGGTTGTCCACCGTAGCGTCTCTTTGAGTGCCAGGACGCTTCCGGAATTGTCAGGGTTGTAGATCAGCGCGACGCGAGAGAGCTTGGGTTGGGCCTCCTTGAGCAATTCCAGCCGCTTTCCGTATTCGGGTCCCATGAATGCGACCCCCGTGATGTTGCCGCCGGGACTCGCGTAGCTTCTGACGAGGCCGGACTGGTCGGGAAACGCGACATTCGCGAACACGATCGGGATCGTGGACGTCGCTTGCTTGGCCGCTCCGGAGGCTTGCGAGCCCGCGGTGCAGAGGACCTCCACGCGAAAGCGAACCAGCTCCGCAGCGAGACGGGGAAGGCGCTCAATGTGTCCGTCGGCCCAGCGAGGCTCGATGACGAGGTTTTGGCCTTCGACGTAACCCAATTCGCGCAGTCCGGCCCGAAGCGCCGCCAGGTTCGGGAGACCCTCCTTGGCCGAGGCGGGCGAGAGCCATCCGATTCGGTGCATACCCTTGGTCTTCTGTGCGTCGGCCCAGCGCGATGCCAGAAGAGCGCCGACGGCGAGGCTGGTGATGAACGCGCGGCGGTCCATCACTGGATCACCTCGCTCGCCCGCAGGAGCACTGACGGCGGAATGGTCAGCCCGAGCGCTGTCGCGGCTTTCAGATTGATGACCAGCTCGAAGGACGCCGGTCGCTCTACGGGCAAGTCGCCCGGATTCGCGCCCTTCAGGATTCGGTCGACGAAATAAGCGGCTCGCCGATGCATACCCGCGTAACTCGGCCCAAAGGACATCAAACCACCCATCTCAACCAATTCCCGGTAGGCGTACACCCCCGGGAGCCGGTGTTTGATGGCGAAGTCCATGATGAGCTTGCGGTGGTGAAGGAACAGCCGGTCCGCCAGTACGAGGAGTGCGCCCGGTTGCTCTTTGACTATCGTGGCAAATGCTTTCTCGAGCCCTTCCTCGGTCTGAACGCCATAAGATAATATTGTCATGCGCAGCGCTTGGGCCGCGGTCCGTACCCTGTTCTGCTCGATCGCCTGAATCGGGTTTGCCGAATTCCACAGCACAGCGATGTGGGAGAGCGCGGGTATCACCTCCCTCAGCAATTCCAACCGTTTCGCATCCAGTTCCTGCGCGATCGAGGTCAAGCCGGTGATATTCCCGCCGGGCCGGTTGAGGGATGAAACGATGCCCGTACCGACAGGATCGCCGACGGCAACCATGACGAGAGGGACCGACGTTGTTGCCTTCTTGACGGCCAAGGCAGCAGGTGTCCCGGCCGTCACGATCACGTCCACCTTCAGGGCGATCAGTTCGGCGATGAGGGTGGAAAAACGCTCGTATTTTCCTTCCGCCCATCGATACTCGATCCGAAGGTTCTGGCCCTCGACGTAGCCGAAGTCACGCAAGCCCTCGCGAAACGGCCCGACGAGGTGCGCTTCGAGCGCGGCGGTGGAATTGCCGAGGAAACCTATGCGGTAAAGCTTTCGCTGCTGGGCGAGCGGCGCAAGCGGCGCGGTCAGCAGTACGCTTGCGGCAAGCGCGATCACCCATCTGCGGCGCGCGGTCACTCGATCACCTCGGCGGCGCACGGTCCAAACGGAGCGTTACCATCGACCGGCCGCGACCCGCCGCAGGCCGGCAAGAAGCGTGCGGGTATCGGTCAGGTTGAGCGCGGCGGCGCAGCGCCGGCGCCATGCCGGGTGTTCAAGCAGTTTCGTTGTCGCCTGCTTCGCGGCGCGCGCGACCACATTTCCGTAAGCCTTCACCGCAACCCCCAGTCCCGCCCGTACCGGTTCCCGTCCCCAGCGCGCCGCCATGAACGCGAGATCGATCGCGTCGCGGCCCAGCGCCGACTCGTCGCCCCAGCGGTCGGCATTGGCCAGGAATTTTTCCGCGCAGCAGGAAACGGCATCCAGCGCCGGGACCGGCAGTCCGTTCACGGCGCCGCCGTAAATTTCGATCCGGCCTTCCAGAATGATCTCGAGCTTGAGCTTCTCGCCGCCCACGTCGAGGAACGTGCGGATGCCGTAGCGGTCGGCGATCACTTCGCGGGCGAGCTTCAAGCCGGGCTTTGCGATCCTGCCGAGCGATGTGTCGCTTACCGCACCGCGCAACGCCCGGTAGCCGTCCCGGCTCGCGCACAGAAAATCGACGTCGGCGGACTCCCGGTATTCATCCAGTTCGAGCACGATCCGGGTGCCGCCGCCAAAGAAGCACTCGCTGCGCGCCAGGAACCCGGCATCCAGCGCCCGGAGCGCGGCGAGCACCGTCCGGTGCCGGGGGCGCGCGGGCTCAGACATTGAGCACTCCGTTGCCGTAGTGCGCGGCAAGCCGCTCGATGAGCGCGCGCTCGGCTGGCTGCATACGGTGCCGATCCACCAGGCGCCAGTTGCGCTCGTAAAGACGGAACGCCTCCTCGGCGCCGAGATACCGGTCGCCGCGGTTCCAGCACAGCGCCGCGAGGTTCTCGTAGGCTGCGACCTCGATCAGGGTATCGTCGAGCAGGCCGCGCAGCTGGCGCGCGAATTCGGGCCGTGTCATGGCGGCGCGGAGCCGCTCCGCGTCGCGCGCCGCAAGCTTGAGCGGGACGGCGATCATCCCGGCGGCGCGCTCGCGCTCACGCTGCGCGCGCTTGGCGAGCCGCAACTGCTCGCTGCGCGACAGCGGGCTCGTCTTCGGTCGCCCCGGGCGCCTGGGCTGGTCTCGCCTCATCGACCCGAGACTAGCCACATTATGATGACAAGTCAACATAATAAACGCGCTCGATCACCCGCTCCGCCTGTGGTCCCGTGTTCCGCGATCTTCACTGCAGGGTCCCTTGTCAGACAGCCGGCGCCAGGTCGATGATGTTGTACGCCGCCACCGCGCGGTGCAGGCCCTTCAACGTGAGTTCGCCGATCGGCTCGGCATGCACCCTGGCTTCGACCTTGGCGTAGGCCCGCTGCGCCAGCAGGATCTGGCCGGACTTCGCCTCCGAGCACAGGCGCGCGGCGAGATTGCATACGGTGCCGGCTGCGACGTAGTCCCGGCGGCCCTCGATCCCCACTGCCCCCATCGTCGCGTAGCCGCTCGCCATGCCGACGCCGAAACCCAGTTCGTGGCCGAACTTCTTCCAGCTCGTGGCGAGTGCGTTCACCGCCTCGCGCATTTCGAGCGCCATGCGCACCGCCGCAAGCTCGTGCTCGGCGATTGGCGCCGGATCGTTGAGCAGCACCATGACGCCGTCGCCGGCGACGTGCTCGATGGTGCCGTCGTGCGCCATGATGATGCGCCCCAGCGTCTCGTGGTAGTCGCGCAGCACCCCCATCACTTCCTCGGGCTCGGCGATCTCGTTGAAGGCGGTGAAGCCGCGCAGGTCGGTGAACACGACCGAGATTTCGCGCCGGCGCACCTTGTGAAGGTCATCGACTTCACCGGCGAGGATCAGGTCGCAGACCCTGGGCGAGACAAAGCGCCGCAGTTTCGATAGTCGGTCGAGCTCGGTGACCTGATCGGCGACGCGCGCTTCCAGCGTCTGGTTCCAGTGCGCGAGTTCGCCCGACTGGCGCTGCACCGTGTCGTAGAGCGACTTGATCCGCAGCAGCGACTTCACGCGCGCCAGCAGCTCGGGCTGATTGACGGGCTTGGTGAGAAAGTCGTCAGCGCCGGCCTGCAGGCCCTTGATGCGCTCCTGGGGATCGAGCGCGGTGACGAGCACCACCGGCAGGATGGCGGTCGCGGGATCGGCGCGGATCGCCTGGCACACTTCGTAGCCGTTCATCCCCGGCATCATCACGTCGAGCAGCACGAGGTCCGGCTTCTCCGCGGCGACGAGCTTGAGCGCGGCCTCGCCCGAATCGGCGGTGATGACTTCATACTTCTCCGCCTTCAACAGCTCGGCGAGCAGCTTGATGTTGCGCGGGTTGTCGTCGACCACCAGGATTTTCGCACTCATTTCTTGTTTCCCCTTGGAGTTCCCTGAGGCTATCGCGAAAGACTATTTCAGCCACGGAAACACACGGAAGCACACGGAAAAGTTCATGAATAAGTGCCGCGCAGTCGTCAGAATATTTTCGAGTGTTTCGGTGGCCCGCGCGGTCACGAACTCTCTCGATCATTCCGTATTCGTAATGGCTTGCGTTCTATTCCGTGTGTTTCCGTGTGATTCCGTGGCTAATGACCTTCGGATTTAACGAGCATCGCCGCCACCGCTTCGAGGAACTCGTTGAGCTTGATGGGCTTGCCCTGGAAGCCGTCGAACCCGGCGGCGAGGATGCGGCTGCGGTCCTCGGGCATGACCGATGCGGAGACCGCCATCACCCTGATGTCCTTCGTCTCTGGCGCGGCGCGCAGTTGCTTCAACGCCGTGATTCCATCCATGTCCGGCAGTTGAATGTCCATGAGGATCAGGTCGGGGTGATGCGCCTTCGCGAGTTCGATGCCGGCGCCGGCGGTCATGGCTTCCAGGGTGCGGTAGCCCTTGAATTGCAGCAGGTGCCGCACCAGCTTCAGGTTCTTCTCGTCGTCCTCGACGACCAGGATCAGGCTCATGACTTTTCTTCCATCTCAGGTTTTGCACGTCAGAATTAGCCACGGAAGCACACGGAAGCACACGGAAAGAGTCATAAACAAGACACTCATCTGTTATCGGGTTACTTTTCTTTCTTCCGTGTGATTCCGTGTGATTCCGTGGCCAATGCTCTTGAACTTTCTCCTTGCGTGACAAAAAGCGGATCAGCCACGGAAACATTCCTCTCAATACCCCCTTGAGGGGTACACGGAAGCACACGGAACAGTTCATAAGACGAGACGCTCATTGTTCGGCAAGTCGGCCACGGACACACACGGAAGCACACGGAATTTGTCATAGAACAAAGCGACGGATTTCTGCCTTCGGGTGCGCGAAATTCACGAGAAGACCAATCCGCTTGCCGCTGGCCTTCAGGTAGTTGAGTAACTGCGCCTCATGCGCCTTTGTCAATGCCTGCACCGCCTTCAGTTCCAGAACGACACAGTCTTCTACGAGAATGTCTGCCACATAGAGCCCGACTGGCTTGCCCTTGTAGGTGACCTCCAGCCCGCGCTGGCTCTCTGCCCGCAGTCCCTGCATTTCGAGTTCGTGCAACAGGGCCTGCTGGTACACCTGCTCCAGAAATCCCGCGCCGAGCACCCGGAAAACCTCGTACACGCAGCCCCGGATCTTGAAGGTGAGTTCTTCCTCTTCCATGCTGTTCCGTCCGTGTGTTTCCGTGGCCGATATGTTCACGCCTCCTGCATTTCCGGCAGCGTGAAGGTAAAGGTCGAGCCTTCGCCTTCAGCGCTGTCGACCCGGATCGTCCCGCCGTGCAGCTCGACGAATTTGCGGCTGAGCGCAAGCCCCAGCCCGGTGCCCTCGGCCTTCTTCGTGTAGTCGGTGCCGGCCTGCTGGAACTCCTCGAAAATGCGCGCCTGGTCTTCCGGCTTGATGCCGATCCCGGTGTCGCTCACTGCCACCACCATCTCGTGCCCGTCGCGCCACGCTTTCACGTCGATGCGGCCGCCTTGAGGCGTGAATTTCACAGCGTTGGAGAGAAGATTGAGCATCACCTGCCGGATCTTGCGCTCGTCGCCCACCCAGCGGTCGAGTTTCTCGTCCACTTGTAGACTTACCGTGATGCCGCGGCTCGCCGCGCGCTCCTTCACCAGCATCACCGTGTTGTCGAGCGTGACCCCAGGCTCGAACGCAGTGAGGTGCAGTTCCATGCGCCCGGCCTCGATCTTGGAGAGATCCAGCACGTCGTTGATGAGCGAGAGCAGGTGCTCACCCGAGGAGTTGATATCGCGCAGGAACTCCTCCTGTTTTTCGTTGATCTCGCCGAACATGCGCGCGAGCAGCATCTCGGAGAAGCCGTTGATACAGTTGAGCGGCGTTCTCAGCTCGTGCGACATGTTGGCAAGGAACTGCGACTTGTGTTTGTTCGCAATCTCCAGTTGCTGGCCCTTGTCCTGGATCTCGTTGAACAGCCGCACGTTCTCGATCGCAATCACCGCCTGGTCGGCGAACGTCGTCACGATCTCGATCTGCTTTTCCGTGAACGGCCTCACTTCCTTAGTCCGGGTCAAGCCGAATACACCAATCGATTCGCCCTCCCGCAGCATGGGCACCGCCAATATGCTCCGGAAATCGCGCAGCTCGACAAGGTCAGTCCTGGTGTAATCCGGGTCCGCCAGCGCGTCGGGGATGTGCACCGGGTGACGATCAAGCACCGCCCGACCCACTGCGGTACCCCTGTCAGGGCGAATCGGATGGCGTTGCGCGTAAGCGAGCAACTCTGGTTTTGGCTCGAGGGAACTCATCGCAACCGGCACGTAATTACCATCCTTGTCAGCGCGTGCAATCGTTGCGGTATCGGCGTCGCACAACTTGCGTGCGCTTTCGACCAGGGTCTCAAGCACCGGGCCGAGGTCGAATGTGGAGCGACTGATGATCTTCAGCACGTTGCTCGTGGCCGTCTGCTGTTCCAGCGCTTCTGTTATCTCGACATTGCGCGCCTGAAGCTCCTTGAACAGCCGGACATTCTCGATTGCGATCACTGCCTGGTCGGCGAAGGTCTTGAGCAGCGAGATCTGTTTTTCGGAGAACGGCCGTATTTCCGTCCTGCGGATACCGATGCAACCGATGGCCACGCCCTCTCTCAGCAACGGCGTGTAAATCACAGTTCGAGTGCCACTCAGGCGTTGGGGGACACGGGCATCCGGATATTCGGTTTCGAGTGCGGTTGCGACGTCGTGAACGTGAATTGTCTGACGGGTCAGCACAGCCCTGCCAGCGGGAAAGCCCAAAGTGAGTGGCAGAAACTCAGGAACGGGCATGCCCCCGAATTTCCCTACGACGCGAAGGCTGTTGCCGTCAGGGCGCAGGATCAGAGCATCGACCGCGTCACACAACCGTGCGGCATTTTCTGCCACAACGTCGAGCACTGGTTCCAGTTCGGTCGGTGAGCTGGCAATGACGCGCAGAATCTCGCTGGTTGCAGTCTGCTGCTCCAGCGCCTCCGTGATCTCGGCGTTGCGCGCCTGCAGTTCCTTGAACAGCCGCACGTTCTCGATCGCGATGACCGCCTGGTCAGCAAAAGTCTTGACGAGATCCACCTGCTTTGCTGTGAACGGGCGCACTTCATTGCGCCGAAGCGTGATCACGCCAAACGCTTTCTCCTCTCGCACCAGCGGGACTGCCAGGATGGTGCGATACCCATAGCGCTGCTGATATTCGAGCGCCTCGCGGTATTCTTCCTTCGGCAAGGCAGCAACATCCTCGATATGGACGATTGTGCGATCCATGATCGCCCGGCCGGTGATCAAGCCTCGGTTCAACGGCAAAATATAAGCATCCGGGGAAAACGGCACCTCGCCAAAACCGGCGACATACTTGACGGTGTTGCCATCGACAATAAAGAGCCGCGTGTCGTATGCATCGCACAACTGTGCGGCGCGGCGTGCGACCATATCAAGAACCGGCGTCACATCGGTAGGGGTAGTGCTGATGATGCGAAGAATCTCCGCAGTCGCAGTTTGCTGCTCCAGCGCCTCGGTGACTTCAGCATTGCGCGCCTGAAGCTCCCTGAACAGCCGCACGTTCTCTATCGCGATCACGGCCTGGTCGGCGAAGGTCTTGAGCAGTGTCACCTGGCTCTCGGGGGTTTCGCCCGGGTCCGGCCAGGCAAGATTGATTGCGCCGATCGGCTCGCCATCACGCAGTAGCGGGACGCCCAGCACACGGCGCCACTTGCCTTTTGTTGCGAGGGCGTGGTCGTAATCCGGATCCGACAGGGCATCGGACACCCGCACGACGGATCGCGACAGAATAACCCGGCCGCCGATCAGCGCGGGGTCAGGCGGAGTCGGGAAGCGCCCATGCAGCTCGGCAAGCGCTTCGGGCGGCCAGTTGTCGGTCGCGACGAGATGAAGCAGCTCGCCGTCGAAGCGATAGATCGCAGCGAGCGGGCCGCCGCAAAGGCGTGCGGCGCTCTTCATGATGGTTTCGAACACCGGTGCGACATCCGTCGGAGATTGCGATATGACGCTAAGAATCTCGCTCGTCGCGGTCTGCTGCTCCAGCGCTTCCGTGATCTCGACGTTGCGCGCCTGCAGTTCCTTGAACAGCCGCACGTTCTCGATCGCGATCACGGCCTGGTCAGCAAAAGTCTTGACCAGCACGACCTGCTTGTCAGTGAACGGCCCCGGCGTGGCGCGAGTTACGGAAATCGCGCCGATCGCATTGCTCTCTCGCAGCATCGGCGCACACATCAGAGCGCGCCAGCCCCTCTGCCCCGCTCTATGTTTGGCGCGCGCGCTCACCCACTCCTCGGCCGCGAGTATGTCGGGAACTTGGACGACTTCCCGGCTTAGCATGGCACGTGCCGAGGGAAACCCCCCATCATCGAGCGGAGTTGCATAATCGTCCCCGATACCACGCGGCAGCGTGCTTGCTATCGGCACGCTTTGATCACCTATCACGAGCCTGAGGGACATGTCCATGCCCCCGAACAGATGCACGCCGCTGTTCACAATTGCATTGAATACCGGCTGTGTGTCGGTGAGCGAGCCGCTGATGACGCGCAGTATGTCCGCGGTTGCCGTCTGCTGCTCCAGCGCTTCCGTCACCTCGGCGTTGCGCGCCTGGAGTTCCTTGAACAGCCGCACGTTCTCGATCGCGATCACCGCCTGGTCGGCGAAGGTCTTGAGCAGCGCAACCTGTTTGTCGGTGAACAGCCCTGGGTTTACGCGCGTGACGGCTATCACACCAATCGCATTGCCCTCGCGCAAGAGTGGCGCCGCCATGGCCGCCCGAAAACCCCTGCGCTCGGCAAGTCGCTTCATGTCTTCACTGACCCAGTCCTCAACCAGAACATCGGCGGCCTGCACCACTTCCCGAACGTGCACGCTTCTAGTGGCGACGAAGCGGTCGTCCCTCAATGGGATTGCCACCCAGCCGTCACCCGGTAGCGTGCTTGCCACGACCGCGAGCTGGTCGTCCTGCACCAACCGGAGGGTGACATCGAGCCCGCCAAAGAGGTGGACGCCGCTCCTGACGATGGCGTCGAATACCGGCTGCACGTCGGTCGGCGAGCTGCTGATGACCTTGAGAATTTCGGACGTGGCCGTCTGCTGTTCGAGCGCCTCCTTTGTCTCGTTGAACAGCCGCACGTTCTCGATCGCGATCACCGCCTGA
>JACQGN010000130.1 GCA_016199545.1 Betaproteobacteria bacterium
CGCGGGGGAAGGAACCTTAAGATAGTGCCATTGATCACAGAGAACACAGAGAGGGCGAAGACCAGGACCTGTTTTCTCTTTTACCGGGTTTCTCTGTGAACTCCGTGCTCTCTGTGGCTTCAGGTCTTCGTCTTTCGATCTGCCGACTTCAGCGGTGCCTGACGCGCGGGCCGTCCACACCCGCGATCATGCCGAGCACCTCGCACACTGAGGCCGTGTCGGACTGGGCGAGCCCCTGCGCCATCGCGGCATTGAAAAGCGGCACGCACGCGGTGAAGAGCGGCGTGGGGCAGTCCACCGCCTTCGCCATGTCACCGATCACCTGCATGTCCTTCTGCCATACCTCCACCTTCATCGTCGGCGGCCGGTACTTGCGCGCCGCCATCATCGCTCCGCGCAGGCGGTAGACGCCGGTGCCGATGATCGGGCTCGGCCCGAAGAGTTCCAGCAGTTGCCGCGGCTGGAGCCCCATCTTGCGCCCGAACGTGATCGACTCGGCGGTCGCGACGTTGAGGATGGCGACGAGGTGATTCGCGGCGTACTTCAGCTTCGTGCCGTTGCCGTAGACCCCGCAGTACGGCACCCTGGCGGTGAAGACTTCGAGGAGCGGTTCGACCTGCCGGAATGCCCGCTCGTCGCCGCTCGCGAAGATGGTCCACACGCCTTCTTTCATGCGTACCGCGGTGCCGCTGATGGGACAGTCGAGCGTCGCGATGCGCGCGCGCTTCAGGCGCCGCATGGCCGCTTCCTTGTCTGCGAGCGGCAGGGTGCTCGTTTCGATCACGATGCGGCATCGCGGGCGATTTGTGGCGGCGATTTTCTCCGCCGCGTCCCGAAGGGCGGCTGAAGTCGCGAGCGACGTGATGATGACGTCGGACCGCGCGGCGACCGCCGTGCTCGATACATGCGCCGTACCGCCCGCCCGGCGCAGGCGCTTGCGCGCCGCCTCCGCGACGTCGTATCCCGCGACGGCGTAACCGTGCGCGAGGAGCGTCTCCGCCATCGCCCCGCCCATGATGCCGAGGCCGACCACTCCGATGCTGGGTTGTTTGGTCATACGGTTCCTTTCATCGCGATCCTCCGCCGCCCCATGTGCGCTGTGTTCGGGTGATAATCCAGCTCAGCATGGTAACCGAAGCCGCGGTCGTCCTGATCTTTTTCGTCGTCTACGCCGGGATGATACTGGGCGGGCTGCCGTTCCTGCAGCTCGACCGCACCGGCGTCGCGTTGCTGGGCGCGATCGCGCTGGTCTCGATCGGCGCGCTGTCCCTGGAGGAAGCGTGGGGCGCGATCCATGCGCCGACGCTGATCCTGCTGTTCGCGTTCATGGTCATGTCGTCCCAGTTACGGCTCGGCGGTTTTTACACGTGGGTTACGCAGCGCCTCGGCGCGTTGCCGCTTACGCCTCCGCAATTGCTGGCCGCGCTGATCTTCGCCATCGCGGGCCTGTCGGCGGTATTCAGCAACGACATCATCTGCCTCGCGGTCGCCCCCGTTCTGGTGGAAGTGTGCCTCGTGCGCGCGCTCAACCCGTTGCCGTTCCTGCTGGCGCTTGCCTGTGCGGCGAATGTCGGATCGGCCGCGACCCTGATCGGCAATCCGCAGAACATGCTGATCGGGGAAACGCTGCAACTGTCGTTCCCGCTCTACATCACGGAAACGGCGGGGCCGGTGCTGCTGGGGCTCGCCGCGACCTGGGCGGTGATTGCGTGGCAGGCGCGCGGCAAGTGGGAGTGCCGGGCGCAGGAGAGCGCGGCGCCGTTGCCGCGGCACGATGCCGACGAGCCGGTCGCATTCGACGCCTGGCAGAGCGTCAAGGGCATCACCGTGGCCGGCATGGTTTTCGTGCTGTTCCTGTTGGCGCCCTTGCCGCGGGAAGTGGTCGCCCTCGTGGCGGCCGGCCTTCTCATGACCAGCCGGAAGCTCCATTCGTACAAGATGCTGGGCCTGGTGGACTGGCAACTGCTCGTGCTCTTCATCGGCCTGTTCGTCGTCAACCACGCGCTCTCCCGCACCGGCCTGCCACAGGACGTCATGCGCACGCTTGCGGCAGGCGGCGCGGATCTCGCGCATCCGTGGATGCTGTTTGGCGCGACGTTCGTGCTGTCCAACCTGGTGTCGAACGTGCCGGCGGTGATGCTGCTCCTGCCGGCGGCGACTCACGAGATCTCGGGCCCGGTGCTTGCGCTCGCCAGCACGCTCGCCGGCAACCTCCTGATCGTAGGCAGCATCGCCAACATCATCGTCATCGGCGCGGCGCGCCGGCGCGGCATCCACATCGGCTGGAAAGAACATGCGCGGACCGGCGTGCCGGTTACGCTCGTGACGATGGCGATAGCGGCAGGGTGGCTGTGGTTGCGGCTGCGCGGCGCCGCGTGATGGAAAGGCACTTTAAAAGCATCGACGCGAAGGATTCATTCATCGGCGGCTGAATCGTCTTTCCAGGTTCACTGCTGCGGGATGCCCGCGGCCCTCGCCAACCTGTTCCACTTGGCGATCTCGGCGGCGAGCGCTTTCGCGAATTCATCCGGCGCGATCCGCGAACGGGCCGCGCTGGTCACGGCGAGCGCCCGCACCTTGCCGCTTTTCGCGATCGGCAGCGCGGTGGTGATGCTGGGAAACATGACCGGAACCTGCCCGGCGATGAGATCGGTGTAGGCAGGACCGTTGCCCTTGTAGGGCACGTGCACCATGTCCACCCGCGTCATGGTCTTGAACAGTTCGACGGCGAGATGCGGGGGCGTGCCGTTGCCGGCGGAGGCGACGGCGAGCATGCCGGGCCGCGCCTTCGCGAGCGTGATCAGTTCCCTGACATTGCGCGCGGGAAGGGACGGGTGCACGACCAGCAGCAGGGGGCCCGATGCCAGCATCGTCACCGGCGCGAAATCCCGCGCTGGATCGAACGGGAGTTTCCGGTGCAGGCTCGGATTGATGGCGTGGCTGGTACTGACGAGGATGATGGTATAGCCGTCGGGTTTGGACTTGGCGGCGACCTCCGTGCCGATGATGCCGCCCGCGCCGCCACGGTTGTCCACCACAAAAGTCGCGCCCAGGTTCTCCGTGAGTTTCTGCGCGATGATGCGGCCGAAGTAGTCGGTGCCGCCGCCGGGCGGGAACGGCACGATCATGCGCACCGGCCGCGCGGGATACTCCTGCGCCACACAGCTGAACGCCGCGCCGAATGCGGCCGCCGCCGCGACGAATATTGAACTTGTCGTGATCCCACGATTCATGCACACACGATACACGGCTCGACTCCTCTTCGGCTAACATATCCGGCCAGCGGCGATTGTGCGGGGCACGACACTGATTTGTCCACAACGTTGTCCGCTGCTCTACACAATGCTCCCTCCCTTGCGCTTTGCGCGGGGGAGGGTTGGGGAGGGGGCCGAGGGGATCTTCATGTCATTGTCGAACAATTCGGGGTCGAGTATGGATTCATTTCAGACCATCGACCGCTTCGTTCCGCATTTCTCCACCGTGCCTGCGATTCATGGCCAGTTGGTCGGCCTGCACCTGCGCGAGAAGGTGCTCGCGTCGGTGCAGGAGAAATTCGGGAGCGGTGAAGCCCCGAAGGTCGTGCTCTTCATCCACGGCGGCTATTCGCCCTCGGTCGTCGCCTACGACCTCGACTACAAGGACTACAGCTTCATGGCGGCGCTGGCGCGCGCCGGCTTCGACGTTTTCGCGATGACGCACACGGGCTACGGCGCCTCCCCCAAGCCGCTGATGGACGATCCGTGCAACGTCGATGCCTCCGTGCAGCCGTGGATCATCCCACAGGTGCTGAAGCAGCCGTGCCCGCCGCGCTATCCATATAAGCTGGTGTCGAGCCGCACCGAGTGGGACGAGGTCGAGACCGTGGTGCGGTTCATCCAGGAGCTGCGCGGCGTCGAACGCGTGAGCCTCATCGGCTGGTCCACCGGCGCGCCGCGCGCGGGCGGGTTCGCGGCGCTCCATCCCGAGTCGGTCGACAAGCTCGTGCTGTTCGGGCCTTCGCCGTATTTCCCGAGCGACGAACCGCCCGCGGCGATGCCCGAACCCGGCGCGCCGATGATCCTGCAAAGCTGGGACATGCTGATGAACAAGCGCTGGCAGGCCGACGTGCGCTGCGACGGGCAGATCGAGGACGCCGACATCCGCGAGGTGATGTGGCGCGAGCTGATGGCCGCCGACGGCTTGGGCGCGCAGTGGAGCAAGGACGGTCGTGGCGTCATGCGCGCGCCCAACCGCATGAACTTCGGCTGGCGCGCGAACGTGGCGAAGATCCGAGCGCCGACTCTGATCCTGGTCGGCGAATTCGACAACTACGAGAAGCGCCGCGACATGTGGTCGGGGCTCCGCGGTGAGCACAAGGCGTTCATCAAGGTCGCCTGCGCCTCGCACTTCATGCAATACGAGCGCGGCCGGCACTTGCTCCATCGTGCGACGCGTGAATGGCTCTCAAGCGGCACGATCGAGGGAAAAACCTACGCCGAACTTTACGCCGACCCCGAGGGAAGGCTCGAACCGCTCATGCACGCAAGATAGCGATCAGCCCGCCCCTGCACGTTGAGATACTTGTCGCGATGATGCTTGCCGGTATACGTCATTCAGAGTTTCCTCAGACGGCCCACGGCTGTGGCAGCTCAACTATCGCGGCAGATTTCCCGAACTCTCTCGGACGCGTAGTCGCGGGCCGAGAAGGGGACGGCGCCGCTGCCGGTATAGATGAAGGGGTCTTCACCAAAGAAGGCGTACTGTTCGAGCAGCTCGGCGACCGTCATGCCCGGGCGGTACGTGGACATCAAGAACTCATCTACCACACTCTTGCAGGCCGCCACGGCCGCTTCCAGCGTATCGAACTGGCCGAGCTCGCGGCGCTCAGATTCGTCCATGTAGTGAAAGTTGTCGTCAACAAGGACTCGGTATTTCATAGCGCTGCCATGTCAACGTTCACAGCTAGCCGCCGTAATACAGATAGTGATCGAGTGAATACCCGAATGCCGTCTTCATCTCCGCATACGACCAATGCGGCAGATGCAGCACCTCGAAGCGGCCCGCCAGGCTTTCTGTCAGTCCGCGTGCAATCAACAGTGGGGCGGACCCCAACAGCACGACTTTGAGCGGGCGCTTTCCTCGGGTGTCCTCGTCCCACAGGCGCTTGACGGTTTCGGACCAGCCGGTGATCTTCTGGATTTCATCGAGTATCAGTACTGCCCTGCGTTTGCCCGTCGCAAGGCGCGCGGCGTCCCACTGCTGCGCGATCCAGTCGCGCCCGCGCAAGGTGGGCTCATCCGCGCTGGCGTAATGGGTCACAAGCCTCGATCCTTCGGCCACCTGCCGCACGAGCGTGGTCTTGCCGACCTGACGTGGTCCGGCGACCACCTGAATGAAACGGCGCGGCTCGCCGAGCCGGCGGGCGAGGGTCTTCGACAGGAGGCGGGAATAAGCCATGGGTCGACTTACATTTTACTCAATACGTTGAGTATTTTTGCTCAATTCGCAGAGCAAAAGCAATCAGCCGTGCCCCCTGGGTGTGACGGTATTCCGGCACACGGCGAGGTGCCGGTGCGGCGGTGCTGCGCTGCGCGCTACCAGGCCGACTCGAGCAGCGCCTGGATCTGCGCGGCGGATTCAACGGGCCGCGGATTGAACGCGAGTCCCGGCTCGTTGAGAATGACCTGCGCCAGCCCCGGGAGCTTTTCCCGGCTCACGTTGGCGTCTCTCAGCCGAATGGGCAGCCCGGCCCGCTTCGACAGGCCCTGAACCGCGGCGATCGCTTCTTCCGGCGTGCGGGCCGTCACCCCGACTCCGGCGTCCTGGATCAACTCGGCCATTGCCGCCAGTTCTTCGCGCGCGGCGGGCAGATTGAATTGCAGAACGTGCGGCAGCACGATCGAATTCGTGAGGCCGTGCGTCAGTCCCACCGCCGGCCCGAGCTTGTGACAGATGGAGTGGTGCAGCCCGGTTCGAGCATTCGTGATCGCCACGCCCGCGTAGTACGCGCCCAGCGCGAGCGCGGTGTAGTCGTCGCGTTGCGCGCTGCCCGTCGCTATGGCGTGCAGGCCGCGATAGAGAAGGGGCACGGCCTCGCGGGCATGAATGCCCGAGACAGGGTTCCTCGCCTTCGAGTACAGAGCCTCTATCGTATGAGCGAGCGCGTTCATGCCGGACTCCGACATCGAGCGCGCGGGCACCGAGGCCATCAACTCCGGATCGTAGACGAGCACCCGGGGCGCAACGCTTGCATCACGGAACAGGATCTTCTTCCCCGTTTCCTCGGTCAACGCAAAGGCGGGCGTGATGTCCGCACCCGAGACGGTGGTCGGTATCGCAATGCTCGGGAGCTTGGGGCGCGTGGAGAGCGGATTCTTCACGGTTCCGTCGGGCAGGCGCTCCAGCGTGAAATCGAGAAGCCGCCCATCCTCCGCGCATGCGAGCGCGATCCCTTTCATCGTATCGCTCGCGCTGCCGCCGCCGAATGAAACGAGGCAATCCGCCTCAAGCGCCCGTGCGCGCCGCGATCCCTCAAACGCCGAATCCAGGGGCGCGTGCAGGCCCACTTTGCTGAACACGGATTCGTCCGTGAGACCGAGCGAACGCACCAGGCTCAGCAGCTCGCTCGAACGCGCCGCCCGGGGACTGCACACCAGCATGGGCCTGCGAACATCGAGCCGCTTCAATTCGTCTTTCAACGCCGCACGGCAGCCCCATCCGAAAACGAGCCTGTGCGCCGGACTGTTATAGGCGAAATCAGCGATCTTCATGTCTTCCACTCGTGATCTCTCACGCCTAACCCATAAGGATTGAGACGACTCGCAGGGTCGTTTCAATCCGCTGTTCAAGAAGC
>JACQGN010000121.1 GCA_016199545.1 Betaproteobacteria bacterium
CGCCGATCACGATGTTCTGCGGCGTCATCGGCTTCAGGATAACGGTGTAGATGATCGCATATCCCACGAAAGTCGCCAGTGTGAGCCACATGGTCAACGCGTTCACCCAATGATAGAGAATCGCGAGCCCCATCCCGCCGACTGCGCCCGCGAAGATCAGGGTCTGCAACGACGTAAGCCGGCCGCTCGGCAGCGGCCGCGCGCGCGTGCGCGCCATGATGGCGTCGATCTTCTGTTCCACCAGGCAATTGACCGCGGCGGCCGCGGCGGCCACCAGCGCGATGCCGACTGTGCCCGCCAGGAGCGCCTGCGGTGGCACCATGCCGGGGACGGCCAGGAACATCCCGATTACCGCCGTGAAGACGATGAGCGACACCACGCGCGGCTTGGTCAGTTGGTAGAACTGATAGGCGCTGGAAGTGGCGTAGGAGCGAGCGAAACTGGAGGCCATTATCTTGAGGACTTGCGCGAAAGTGCGAAGTTTAGCACCATCAAGTCGATCAATAAAAGTGCGGCCACCCCGTGGTGTGCGGCCGTCACTGGCAGCAGCGTGTCACTGCCATTTCGAGCGCTTCAGCAGCCGCGCAATGTCCTTGATCATCCGGTGCGGATCGAAGTCGCGTGGATAGCGCATCATCAGATTGCCGAGCGGATCGATCACGTAAACGTGGTCCGCGAGCGCGCCCCGCGCCGGAAACAGCTTCAGGAAATCGCTGCCGCCGGCGCGAACCAACCAGGTGCCCCGGTATGCGCTCACCGCGGCAGCCGGCGGCGTGACATCGTCGCTGATCAGCCAGGCACGCTCGATGCGCGCCATGTCTTTGCCCTGGCTCAGACGCAACTGCCGCAGGGTGAACAGCTTGCGCTGACAGAAATCATCGCAGCCGCCGGCGTCCACCATCAGCAACACCCACTTCCCCTTGAGCCGGCTTAACTGAAACGCCGTGCCGTCGGTAAGTTGCAGATGCACTGGGGGCAACGCCCGCGTCTCCAGGAGCTCGCCGTAATTGGTATGAGCATCGGTACGCGCGACATAGTAGGCGACGTAGGATGCAATCACCGGTGCCGCGCACAGCACGCCGATCAGCCACAGATTACCGAGCTTGCCGGGTGCGTTTTCTGACATGGGTTGCCAGGTAGTAAATCAGGATGGCGGCGGCGAGCGCGAACCACTGGAACGCGTAGCCGTAATGCTGTTCGATGCCGAGATCAGGCGCGCCCCCTACACGCATGAGCCCGTCGCCGAGATCGTTATCCTGCCGGATCACGACCGGCTGAATCGCAATCGGCACCGCCGCGCGATAACGCTCGAGCGTGAGGTTCTGCCACACTTTGCCCTCGGCCACCTTGGTCGAGAGCTCGAAATAGCGCTGGCTCGGCACTGTCGCCAGTCCGGCGATGGATACCGTCTCGGCCGGGGTCGTTATTCGAGGCAGCTCGCTGCGGACATGGCTCCCCGCCACCCAGCCGCGATTGACCAGCACATAGCGTTCGCTGTCGGCGATCCTGAGCGGCATCACGACGTGGTAACCGGCGGCGCCGTGCAATATGCGATTGTCGATGAATACCGCGTATTTCGGCTCGAAGCGACCGCGCACTTCGACCCGGCGCCAGGCCACGTCCTCGGCCCTGGTTTCCGCGGCCGGCAGCGCAATCAGCGCATCGCGGTTTGCCGCCAGTATGCGCTCCGCCAGCGCCGATTTGTCGTTCCCGCGGCCCAGTTGCCAGTTGCCGAGCGCGAGCGTCAGCATTATGCCTGCCACCGCGGCGAGCGTCGGCCATAACGAGGGCTTGAATTCCCATTGGGACATGGCTGGATAGATACCGGCTGGAAAGCGGCTGGCGCCTGGGCTACACTCGGCACGGCAACGGATCGCGCATGAAGATCGTCGTCATTCTGTTCATCGTCCTGATCTTCGCCAGCCTCGGCTCGGCGCTCTATTTCCTGGTCAAGGACAAGGGCGCGTCAACCCGCACGGCGAAAGCCTTGACGTGGCGCGTCGTGTTCTCGATCACGTTGTTCGCGCTGCTGATGCTGGGTTACCACTTCGGCCTCATCACAACAAAACTTTGACCGTCGTTGTTATAGCCAGTAAACCACCACGAACAGCAGTAGCCATACCCAGTCGACGAAGTGCCAGTACCAGATCACGCCCACAAAGCCGAAATGATGGTCGGCGGTGAAGTGACCGGCGGTAAAACGGCCGAGGATCGCGATCAGCATGATAGTGCCGACCGTCACGTGGAAGCCGTGAAAACCGGTCAGCATGAAAAACGTCGCGCCGTAAGCGCCGGTCGAAAGCCTGAGGTTGAGCTCGAAGTAGGCATGGCCATACTCATAGACCTGGAAACCCAGGAACGCTGCGCCGAGCACTATCGTCATGATGAGGCCGAGACTCAGTTGCGAGCGGTCGTTCTGAAGCAGGCCCCAGTGCGCCCACGTCACGGTCACGCCTGACGCCAGCAGCAGCAGCGTGTTGAGCGCCGGGATGCCCCACGCCCCCATCGGCGTGAATTTCTCGGCGATGCCGGGACCGGCGGTCGGCCATTGCGCGGTGAAATCGGGCCAGATCATTTTGCTGTCGAGGCTGCCGAGATCGGGCACCGACAGCACGCGCATGTAGAACAGCGCGGCGAAGAATGCGGCGAAGAACATCGCCTCGGAAAAGATGAACCAGCTCATGCCCCAGCGGAACGAGGTATCGACCTGCTGGTTGTATTTGCCGCCCTCGCTTTCGCGCGCAACGGCGCCGAACCACCCGAACAGCATGTAAATCAGGATGCACAGGCCCGCGATCAGCACGAACTTGCCCCACGGCGCTCCATTGATCCACAGGGCGGTGCCGGAGGCCATGCACAGCAGCGCGACCGAACCGAAGATCGGCCACCGCGATGGGTCCGGAATGAAGTAACGCGCCGATTGGCTCATCATGGTGCTTACTCCCTCTTGACTTCGGATCGCAAATTCCCAGTCGTCAGCTGATGATGAAATGCACCAGCGTGACGAGACTCAAGACGAGAATGACCGCGCCGATGATGCCGGCGACGATCACTTGCAGCGGCGTCAGCGACACCGCGTCCCTTTCGTATGCCGCGCGTTTGCGAACGCCGAAAAACGACCAGAAAACCGCTCGCGCCACCTGCAGCGGCGTCGCTCTTCCCGGCTTCTGTGCTTCGCCCATCGTCATCCACCGGCCTGCTTGGCAGTGCCTTCGACTTCGAAGAACGTATACGAAAGCGTGATCGTATTCACGTCGCCGGGAAGCCCTTGGTCGACCACGAATGCGACCGGCATCTGCCTCACTTCACCCGGCTGCAGCGTCTGCTGCGTGAAGCAGAAGCAATCGAGCTTCCTGAAGTAACGCCCTGCAACCTGCGGCCCGTAGCTCGGGATCGCCTGGCCGGTGACCGCGCGCACGGAATTGTTCCTGATCTCATAACTTACCGTCGTCAGCTCGCCGGGGTGTACGCGCACGTTCGTCTGCAGCGGGCGGAACGTCCACGGCAGGTGGCTGCGCAGATTGGAATCAAATTCGATCGTGACAAAACGCGTCACGTCGATCTGCGTGTTGGCGACCTCGTCCGCCTTGATCACGTTATTGACGCCGGTGACCTCGCAAATCTTCTGGTAGAACGGCACCAGCGCGTAGCCGAAGCCGAACATGGCCGCGGCCACGATCAGCAGTTTGCGCAGCGTCAGCAGATTCAATTGCGCCTGGTTCACCATAACCAATGCCGGATAATCACACCGAGGAAAAATGCGAGCGCGACGGCAGCGAGCATCAGCGCAGTCCTGAAATTGGCCGATCGTATTTCCATCGCGTGCCGCCTACTTGACGACCGGCGGTGTCTCGAAGCTGTGATACGGCGGCGGCGACGGCAGCGTCCATTCAAGCGTATCTGCGCCTTCCCACGGCTTGTCCGGCGCCTTTTCGCCGCCCCTGATGCACTTGATCACGGCGGCAAGGAAAATCAACTGCGTCAGGCCAAAGCCGAACCCGCCGATCGACGCGACCATGTTGAAGTCGGCGAATTGCAGCGCGTAGTCGGGTATGCGGCGCGGCATGCCGGCGAGCCCCAGGAAATGCATCGGGAAAAACGTGATGTTGAAGAAGATCAGCGACAGCCAGAAATGCCATTTGCCGAGCGTCTCATCGTACATGTGGCCGGTCCACTTCGGCATCCAGAAATAGGCGCCGGCGAATATCGCGAACAGCGAGCCGGCGACCAGCACGTAGTGGAAATGCGCGACCACGTAGTAAGTGTCTTGCACTTGGATGTCGACCGGGGGGATCGCCAGCATCAGGCCGGTAAAGCCGCCCATCGAGAACACGAAAATGAAGCCGCACGCGAACAGCATCGGCGCCTCGAACGTCATCGAACCTTTCCACATGGTCGCGATCCAGTTGAACACCTTGACGCCGGTCGGTACCGCAATCAGCATGGTCGCGAACATGAAGAACAACTGCCCTGCCGCCGGCATGCCGACGGTGAACATGTGGTGCGCCCAGACGATGAACGACAGGATCGCAATCGACGCCAGCGCGTACACCATCGACGCATAGCCGAACAGCGGCTTGCGCGCGAACGCCGGGATCACCTGCGAGATGATGCCGAACGCCGGCAGAATCATGATGTAGACCTCCGGATGGCCAAAAAACCAGAAAATATGCTGGAACAGCACCGGGTCGCCGCCGCCCGCGGCGTTAAAGAAGCTGGTTCCGAAATGGCGGTCGGTCAGCACCATCGTGACTGCCCCCGCCAGCACCGGCATCACCGCGATCAGCAGGTAGGCGGTTATCAGCCAGGTCC
>JACQGN010000122.1 GCA_016199545.1 Betaproteobacteria bacterium
GGGCTGACCTCGCTGTTCGCGATTAGTGGGGATGCGGGTTCGGACGGTCTGGCTTCGCAGACTGAGACGTTGAGTTTCGTGTTTACGGCGGATGGTCCGCTGGCGACCAATCTGACGGCGACGAACGGCGGGGCGATTTCGCTGGTGCTCGCTTCCCCGACGCTGATCGAGGGCCGCGATGCTGCCGGTACTGGGGACGTGGTGTTCACGGTTCAGATCGTGGATGTGGGCGCGGGCGAGCTGCAGTTGCGGCTCACGCAGCTTGAGGCGATCAACCACGATGCGGCGCCTGGGCAGAATGAGACGCCTGACCTGTATGACGAGGTGGTGTCGCTGGTTCTGGGTGCGCAAGAAGGCACGGTGCAGTTGCAGTATGAGGTGACGCGCACCGACAATGATGGGGACGCCATCACGGTGGCTGACCAGGTCGACCTGATTACCGAGAACACCTCGTTCTTCTCGTTCGATGATGATGGTCCGGTTATTGCGGCCAAGACCAACCTTGTCTTTGCGAACGATCTGACGCCGTCTGGCACGGGGGTGTTCGATTACAGCATCGGTTCGGATGTGCGCATCTACAGCGGCACTAACTCCGATTTCTCGACAATCACGCTGGCAGGAACGATAGGCGGGGTCGCGATCCAGAATCCCATGGTCACGCCGTCGACGACGGTTGACGAAGATGCGAATCAGGCGACTTTCGACATCTCGTTCCAATATGGCAATGGGCTGGGGACTGCTACGGCGACGGGCACGCTGGTGTTCGATAAGGTGGAGGGCACCTATACCGTTACGCTGAACGCGCCCATCCAGAGCTTCACGAAGGTGACTACCTCTGATCAAGGGGTGACCTTCACGGGTTATGACGAAGGCACGGCCAATATCGACAATAGTGGTCAGCCTGACGTATCCGTTGCGCAACTTGGTGCGCAGTTTTGGGTGCGGTTCGATGGAGAGGAGGGTAACAAACCTGGCCCGGGTCTGTCGGCCGGTGGTAATGGTGCGTTCGTTGACGGTGAGTTGTTCGCCGGCTCAGATACGGGGGTGACGGTATCGGGGACCGCCGCGGGCGTGGGCAGCGACACGCTGCAACCGGGTGAAGTTCTGAACCTGGAGTTCTTCACGTTCAATCCGCAAGGGCTTGCTCATACCGCGGATGCGCGGGCTAGCACCATCTTCTTCACGTTTGACAACTTCGGGGGTGGGGCGGGAGATGACGTAGTCGTGATTCTCAGGCTGGTCGATCCGAACGGCATCCTCCCGACCACGACCAAGGCGATCATCGTTGACACCGGGGACTTCTATACGCCTGGCAACCCGCCTCCTGCGAGCTTCGGCATTAGTATCCCCGGGAGCAACGATGCCGCGGTGATCATCGAGAGCAATGACTACAACGCGGCAGGGGAGACCTACGTCATAGCGGGTGCCCAGATCATGCTTTCGACCGAGGGGGTCACCGGGACCGGCGTCAATCTCAATCCGCTTACGGGCGCCAGCGGCGGGAGCACGACCTTCCAGGAGTTCGAAGGGACGCCCGGGACCGCCAACCCTGAAGCTGACACAAACGACCAGGGCGAGGTGCTCAAGATCAAGAGCATCGGGTTCATCTCGGAGACCGCCACGCCCCAGAACGCTGACCTGACCTTCAGTTTCTCGGTGTTGGATGCCGATGGTGATTCGACTGCCACACAGAATCTGAATGTGGTGATCGATTCCAGTTCGCCCTATACGGCAACGACGACGACGGACACCACCATCGAAGGGACGTCGGCAGGCGAGACATTGACAGGGAATGCCGGCGACGACATCTTGGTCGGCGGGGGCGGTGCCGACACGCTCATCGGCAATGCGGGCAGCGATCAGTTCAAGTACGCGACGACTGGTGAGGGGCAGGATACGATCACCGATTTCACGATCGGCAACCTGGACGCAGGCATGGGTGTGGTCGATCCGAACGCTGACGTGCTGAACCTCCAGGATGTGTTGGCGGGAGTAGGCGCGACGATTGACAATGCCGTGGTCGCGAATGATGCTGATACTGTGGACGGCTACATTTACTTTACGGTTTCAGGCACCACTGCGACGCTGCATGTCGACCCGACCGGCGGCGGGAATGGCCCGGCGCTGGCGACGTTCAGCGTAGGGGCCGATACGACTGCCTCGCAGTTGTTGCAGACGCTGTTGAACAACAACCAAATCGCCACGTAAGGCAGAGCTGGGAAAAAAAAGCGGGGCTCGCGCCCCGTTTTTTTTCCACTGCGGGAGTCGTCATGCTGCGACCATCGCGCAATGTGAATTCACGAATACCGCGCTGCACGGGTAATCCGCCGGCGCAGGTGGGAGCAGGAATGCAACCGGCAGGCACCAAAACAGGGCAGGGCGCAAGCCTTGCCCTTTTTCGTCCGTGCGCGTCGCAGGAGCCCTCGCGCGATGGCGGGCGCCACGCGAATTGGCGTCTTGGCGAGTTGGACGAACCAGGGTCAAACACCCCGTCTGCGGTTCGATGGGAAGCTCCGGGTGTGCTGCAAGCCCGGGGGTGCTCACCGCCACACATGCGCGTCCTACGTAATTCGTTTTGTCCGACTGGATCGAGATTTGGCAATCTCGGCCATGGTTTCCATGCGCACGAGGCGCTTGTCGATCTCACGCACTTCAATGGCAAGCGATCTTACATCATCGGACAGGCGCTTGACTTCATCGGTCATACGCAGGACCTCTTTGACACCGTCGATGATTCTATCCAGCGCGGGCATCAGGCGACCTTCCGGATCGATTTGCTTCCCGCCAGGTGTTCGAGCGTGCCACGCGTTTCCTCGAGGGCCGTCTTGAGCGCGGCGCGCGCTTCTCGCACTGAGCGCTCGAGTTCGTCGGCCAGCGCCGCGAGCAGGGCCTCGTCTTCGTTCTCACGATACTGCTCTACCGCACGGCGGACCACCTCGCCCGCGCTGAGATTGAGCCGCTGCGCTTTGACGTTGATGACGTGCTTTTGCTGGGGCGTCAGCAGAATGGTCATGCGCTCGGTTTTCATGATCAAGGCCTACCAAAGATTAACATACACATGCGCATATTAGGTGGCAACGAATGGTTCGTCAAGCATGTTTTCTGGGGTGGACTCTTGATTTCCCCCGCACCAAAGGACGGGTCGAAAACCGTTAAAAATGTCACAACCGATACCAAAGTATCGATACCTTTGGCCCTTACGGACGGGCTGCAGGAAGCGGAGAATTGGCTGCAATTGGTCGTGTGTAACTAAGTAGACGACCGAACCAATCACGAACTTACAGGGGATTCAATCATGTTGACCCGCGCAACGCTTACCAACCCCATCGGCACCATTCACACCGCTATCGGCGAGGCAACCATCGTCGGCGTCGACGGCGCAACCCGTGTGGCGCACATCGGAGACAAAGTGTTTCCGAGGGAGATGATCCTCACGTCGGCGAACGCCGTCGTGCACGTGCAGCTCGATGACGGGCGCATGCTCGACATCGGGCAGGAGTCCGAGGTGTCGCTGAACGCTGACGCCACGGGCGCCGCGAACATCATGGTGGCGCAAGCCGCGACTCAACCCGGCGCCGCGGCGATGGCTGCGATTCCCGCGGCAACCGGCAAGGTGGTCGGGACGATCACCATCGTCGTCGGCAACGTCAAGATCATCGGCGCCGATGGCGTCGAGCGCATCGCCAAGGTGGGCGACAAGGTGCTTGCCAACGAGTCGCTCGCGACCGGCGCCGACGGCATCATCCAGGTGCAACTGGTGAACGGCAAGATGATCGATCTGGGGCGCGAGTCGACACTCGCTCTCACCGACGCGCTCATCGCCGAAGCAGGCGCCGCCGCTCCCGGCTTAGCCCCCACTGTGCCTACCGTGGTGTCCCCGGAGGACGCCGCGGCGCAGGCCAAGGCGCAGGCAGCCGCCGAGGCCGCCAAGATCGCGGCGGGCGCCGACCCGACGCAGGTCACCGAGGCGACCGCAGCCGGTGGTGCTCCCGCGGCCGGTGGCGGCGCCGATGGCGGTGGCGGCACGCCGGTCATCATCGACCAAGCCAACTCGACCGGCCAGGTCACCTCCGGCTTCACCACCCGCCCGGCGAACCTCGGATTCCCCGCCGTCCAGCCCGAGCTGCTCCCCGAAGCTGAAGAAGCTGAAACACTGCCCACGGTCGGGTTGTTCCTGGAGCCCGGTGTGCTTTCCTCTACCGACGTCTTCTCGATTGTGGACGGCGGGTCTCTCACTGGCTCCGGCGGCGGTGGCGACATCATCTCCATCCCGGTGCAAGTCGGGATAATCGATCCGCTGTTTGGTAACGCCGCGACCGTCGTGGAGGGCACCAACGAAGCGCAAAACAAGACCATGAGCATCATCATGATGCTTGACCGGGACGAGCATGATGTTGACGTGCAGGTCACTTACCAGGTAACGCCGGTGACCGCGGTCGCTCCCGACGACTTTGACACGGTTCTGGTCGGAACCTTGACCATTCCCGCTGGCGCGGCGTTCGTCATCGTGCAGGTGCAGATCGTCCAGGATGCCATCCTTGAGGGGATCGAAACCTTCCGCGTCACGCTGATCGACGCGGTCAATGCGACTATCGATCCGAATGCAAATACTGTCATCGGCACGATCATCGACGACGACGCACGGCCGGTCACGCACGATGAGACGGCCGGGGTTGATGCGGATGCCAATGACGTTGTGTCGGCCTCGGCGACGATCACCAGCGCGTTTGGCGCGACGTCTCTCGGTGGCGCGAACAGCGGCGTCTCGGTGCACGCCGAAGTACCCGCGCAGAAGATTTTCGCGGATGAGAACGGTCAGCCTTTCACCGGGCAGGACAGCGGACTCCAGGTCACGGGTGGCAGCAGCATCTACTTGTACTCGGAAACCGTCAATGGCGTCGACTTCATTGTCGGGCGCGAGGGTGGCGAAAATGCGGCCGACCCGGAAGGCGCAGTGGCCTTCGTTGTTGCGCTGGAGGCCGATGAGAGCACCTCGCTCGTGCAATATCTTGCGATCGACCATGGCGAAGACGGCAACGATTTTGACAGCAGTGTCGGCACCGACATCATCCACGTTGCCGTAGTCCTGGAGAACGGGACCGTCGTTTCGACCACGACCAGTGTCAACGTGAGCTTCCAGGACGACGGCCCGGCGATTGACGTCTCGGCAGCGGAGGCAGCCGACCCGTTGGTGGTGGATGAGACGAGTCTGGCTGCAAACGCAAGCGCGAACTTTTCCGACAATTTCAGCGACACGCACGACTTCGGATCCGATGGCGAAGGCGCGATCAGCACCACCTACAGCCTCAATGTGAGTTCCTCGGGCGTGGACACCGGCCTGGACGATGTGGCCACGGGACAGGACGTGCTGCTCTTCCTCGAGTCGGGGCAGGTCGTGGGTCGGGTGGGCAGCAGCGAAGGCGCAATGGTGTTTACGGTATCTGTCGATGCCGAAACCGGCGTGGTGACGCTCGTTCAGCAGCGTACGGTGTCGCACGACGTGGATGGGCCTCCGGGGCCGGCGCACGACGATGCGATGACGCTGGGCGGGGCGGATCTGATCACGCTCACCCGCAGCAGCACCATTACCGATGCTGACGGAGACAACGCCAGCGATTCGGCGACGATCAACATCGGCACGGCGCTCTCTTTTAAAGACGACGGCCCGAGTATCGATGTCTCGGTGACGGGTGAGGTGGACGCGATTGGGGTGGACGAAACCAGCCTGGCTGCGAACGCGAGCGCGAACTTTGCGGACAATTTCGTCGATACGCACGACTTCGGGGCCGATGGCGAAGGCACGATCAGTACGAGTTACAGCCTGAGCACTTCGGGCGGGGCTTCGGGCCTGACCGATGTGGCGACCGGCCAGGCGGTGACGCTGCACATGAATGGGGCCGTGGTGGAAGGCCGGGTGAGCGATGGCGAGGGCGGGTTCCACGTCGTGTTCACGGTGGCCGTGGATGCTGCCACGGGCACAGTGACAGTGACGTTGGATCAGCAGCGTGCGGTAAAGCACCCGAACGCGGAAAATCCGGACGATGCGGTGACGTTGAGCGATGCGGACCTGATTACGTTGACGCGCAGCAGCACGATCACCGATCGCGATGGTGACACGGCGAGCGACTCGGCGAGCATCAGCATTGGCCAGGCGCTTTCATTCAAGGACGACGGCCCTGCAATTGACGTGAGCGTGACTGCGGCGGCGGACGCGCTAGGGGTAGACGAAACCAACCTGGGTGCGAACGCGAGTGCGAGCTTTGCCGACAATTTCGCCGATACGCACGACTTCGGGGCCGATGGCGCGGGCAGTATCAGCACGAGTTACAGCCTGAGCACTTCGGGCGGGGCTTCGGGCCTGACCGATGTGGCGACCGGCCAGGCGGTGACGCTGCATTTGAACGGGGCCGTGGTGGAAGGCCGGGTGAGCGATGGCGAGGGTGGGTTCCACGTCGTTTTCACGGTGTCCGTGGACACGAACGGCACGGTGACACTCGATCAGCAGCGCGCGGTGGCGCATGACGTGGATGGGCCTCCCGGGCCGGCGCACGACGATGCGGTGACGTTGAGCAACGCGGATCTGATCACTCTTACACGCAGCAGCACGATCACGGACGCTGACGGTGACACGGCGAGCGACTCGGCGAGCATCGGCATTGGCCAGGCGCTCTCTTTCGAAGACGATGGCCCGAGTATCGACGTCTCGGCGACCGCGGTGGCCGATGCGTTGGTGGTGGACGAGACGAATCTGGAGGCGAATGCGAGTGCGAACTTCGCGGACAATTTCGGCGACACCCACAGCTTCGGCGCGGATGACGCCGGCTCGATCAGCACAAGTTACAGTCTCAGCGTGAAGTCCGCCGGGGTCGATTCCGGCTTGGATGACGTGGCGACAGGTCTGTCAGTAAATCTGTACGTGATCGGCGGCGTCGTGGTGGGTTCGACGGCGCTGACACAGGGGGCTGTTACTGCAGGCAACACGGTGTTCACGGTGTCCGTGGACGCCGCGACGGGCACGGTGACACTGGATCAGCAACGTGCCGTAGCACACGACGTGGATGGGTCCCCGGGGCTGGCACATGATGATGCGATGACGCTGAGCGCGGTAGATCTGATCACACTCACGCGCAGCAGCACCATCACCGATCGTGATGGAGATACGGCGAGTGACTCTGCGAGTATCGGCATTGCCCAGGCGCTTTCGTTCGAAGACGACGGCCCCGCGGTTTCCTCGAACCTCGGCGTGCAACTCGACGATGATGCGCTCGCGGGTGGCAATGTCGGTGGCACGGGTGACGACGCAAATGCGGTCAATACCAGCGGCACGCTTGCGCACAGCTACGGCGCGGATGGCGGCTCGATTGCGTACCTCACGACAGGTGCGCCCGAAGGGTTCACGTACCAGACCTCGGGCGATGACCTGCTGGTGATGCAGGGCGAGACCACGGTCTTGACGCTGACACTGAACACGGCGACAGGCGCCTACACGGTGACGCAGAACGCGCCGATCGTGCATGTGGACGGTTTGGACGAAAACAACCAGGCCTTCACGATCAACTACCGGGTGACTGACGGCGATGGCGACACGGCCGATGGCACGCTGTCGATCAACGTCGACGACGACACGCCGACGGCGCAACCCGAACCAGTACAGGAACTTCATGAAAACACGTCGATAGACGGGCAGCTCGACTTTTCGCGCGGCGCCGACGGTGGGCGCGTGACGGACGTCGAGGGAACTCCCGTGCCGGCGAGTGGCACAGTAATTATTGACGGCGACCACGGCACGCTGGAGATCGATGCGCTGGGTAACTACACCTACACGGCCGATGAATCGGTGGTGGGATCGGTGACCGAAATCTTCAGCTTCACGGTGACCGATGGCGATGGTGACCCGGTGACGCTGGAGACCGGCTTGACGTTCCGCGTGGTCGACGCCAACACGCCGCTGGTCGGCGTAAGCACGGCTACGGTTGACGAGGACGGGCTGACCGGCGGCATCGCGGGCGGCACTGGAGACGAATCGCTGCCAACGCCGGAGAACGTCTTTGTCGGCACGCTGGTGGGCTTCAGTTACGGCGCCGACGGGAGAGGTGCAACCGGTGGCGTCGAGTTGTCCGGCGGGCCGCTGCCGATTTCCCTCCTGGATGGGCCGCAGGTAGTGGCGACGTGGAATCCAAATACCAGCACGCTGACCGGCATGGCCGGACAGGTCAAGGTTTTCGACATCGTCGTCGACCAGGCGGACGGCGACTACACCGTCACGTTGTACCAACCGATCGAGCATCAGCCGGGCGACAATGAAAATGATGCGTTTTTCACAGTCGGCATAACCATCACTGACGCGGATGGCAGCCAAGACACGGGCTCGCTTACGGTCACGATCGATGATGACACGCCTATCGCGGTGGTGAGCCGCGAACAACAGGATGTAGGCGGTACGGTTGAAGAAGAGGCGCTGGGCGAAGAGAACCCGGTGCTGTCCGTGGGCAATCAGGAGCTTGAAGATTCCGAGCCGGACACGACGGTGGCACAAGGAAGCGTTGCCTCCCTGTTCCAGTCCGGCGCCGATGCACCGCTCAGCTTCAGCCTCACTGACGATACCTCCTCGCTGGAATCCCAGGAGCTGAGCTCGAAGGACGATCCGCTGAGTTACGCCGTGACTTCGAGCACGGATGAGGATACGGGCGTCACGACCTATACCCTGACGGCAACCGCAGGAACCGTTGAGGACGAAGACCTGCGTACAGTATTCACGCTCGAACTCACAAGCGATGGGGAAGGGGCAGGCAGTTATACCTTCACGCTGTTCGACCAGCTCGATCATGCGACAGGCGACGCGGAGAACCCACTGAGCATCAACCTGGCCCCATTGGTGGTAGCCACGGATGCGGACGGCGACAGCGTCGGACGCGAGAATGGTTTCAGTATCACGGTGGTCGATGACGTCCCTGTGCAGACGCAGGAGGGTGTGTCGGGTGCGGTGGACGAGGACGAGCTGAATAATGCGCTGGGCGTGGGCAATCCAGACGGGGACTTGGTCGGGACGTTTGCTACGGGGTCGCTGGCGGGTATGGTGTCGGTAGGGGCGGATGAGGAGGCGAGTTTCTCGCTGAGTCTTGAGGATGCGGTGCCGCCCTCGATCACTTCCAAGGGTGCGCCTCTGAGCTACGTCGTCAATGAAGCGGGCGACACGCTGATCGCATTTGTGAACAACGGGGGGGGCGCGGGGTTTGACGAGGGCACGGATCGCCCGGTCTTTACGTTGCAGGTTGACGGTGCCGGCGGTTACAACTTCACCCTGCTTGACCAGATCGATCACCCGGTGGGCGGTCCGCTGAGTGAGCAAGACCCGGTTACGGAGCGTGACAATGAGACGCTGACGCTGGATCTGTCTTCATTTGTGGTAGCGACGGATCGGGATGGGGACTCAATTACGCTCGATGGCGGCTTTACCATCACGGTGGAAGACGACATTCCCGAGCGCGCGAGCAATCCGACACTGGTGCATGCGACAGTGGAAGAAGACGGCATGTCCACTGCCACCGGTGATGCGGGCGATAAGTCCGAAGGCAACAAGGACCCGGATCCGCTTATTGACAGCAATGCCGACGACCAAGCCTTCGGGATAGCGGGTTCGTTGAACGGGCTGGTGAGCATTGGTGCGGACGAACGAAGCCCGACGGAGCCGATCCGGTTCAGCATCACGAGCAACCCTGACGTGATCAATGGGCTGCCCACGTTCTACTCGAAGGGTGAGGCGCTGACGTATCAGGTTGTTGCCAGCGAGACCGACGGCAACTCCTTGAATGGCAACGATACGTGGACGCTGACGGCGACCGCGGGTGAGGAGGCGCGCATCGTCTTCACTCTGGTGGTGAACAAAGACGGCTCGTGGTCGTTCGACCTGGACGACCAGCTTGATCATGTGGATGACGGCACCGACAGCGAGAACATTGCGCTGGTGGCGACAGTTGGCGATGAGTCGACGAGCTTTGATGCGCTGGATTTCTCCTCGATCATCGTGGTGACGGATCGCGACGGCGATTCGCGGCGGGTGCTGGAGGACGGTGATTTCACGATCACGGTGGAGGATGACATTCCGGCGAACACCGACTCGATGGTCACGGGTGCGGTGGACGAGGACGAGCTCTCCAATGCGCAGGGCACGGGCAACACGGACGGTGACGGGGTGGGCATCACGGCCACGGGTGCGCTCA
>JACQGN010000127.1 GCA_016199545.1 Betaproteobacteria bacterium
CCACGCGGACCATAGGCGCTTGCGATACCACGCCGTTCATCGTTGGCAACGCGCGTCGCTTCGCCGACCAGCGTTTCACCCTGGTAGTTGAACGTGAAGCGGCCTTTGCCGGTCATCATGTTCGTGACCTGGCCGGTGAGCACGCCGGTCTGGTTGGCAAGATCGTTGATGGGATAGAGCTTCACGGGGAGCGCCGCCGGCATCGGTCCGCCGGGGACCACGACAGGCTGTGTTCCCTGTGCGCCACCTGCCACAGGGACGACCGGCAGCGGCGAATAGAGGTAGTGCTGCGTGCCATCCTGGGTCTGCCCGACGGGAACGACATAGCAGCCCGAGAGCGCCAGCGCGGGCAAGGCCACGATGGCAGCCATGCGCGCCATGCGCGCGGGCGCCAAATTGATGGTCAAGCCTCTGAAACTGCGAGAAGTGTTCGTGTTGAGTGTGGTAAACATGGCCCCATTCTCCTATCTCGTTGAAAGTTGTCCGTAAATTTCCGATGTGGACAGGTTCGGTGAACCCTTGCGGCTTCCACATCGTCGCTTGCAGCCGCCTGGTGAGGGCCATAGTGCGCCGCGGCTGCTTGCGGATGGCTTACCGGTCGCTTACGGATCGCTTACTAGAGAAGGGAGGGTGCGGGAAACGGGCCGCAGGGGCCCGGGCGTGCCGCGGGTGAACCTGAAAACGGTAATTCAGCCACAGAGGACATGGAGAAATCAGGATGCCGGCTTCGGCGGTTGCCACTGCTCGGAGGCGAGGTCGGGTTCGCCGCAGGCCTGGAGCATGGCGATGCGAGCCGCGTCCCGCAGCCCGGTCGCGCCGTTCCAGTCGCTGGATGCGGGCCGGATCGGCGCGCCGACCGTTACGGTGATTATGGCGCGGCGCGGCAGCCATTGACCTTCGCGCAGGATCGAGCGGGTGCCGCGGATCGTGACCGGCACCACCGCCACGTTCGCCTGCGCCGCCACGACGAATGCGCCCATGCGGAACGGCAGCAGGCCGGGCATGCGGCGAAACGTTCCCTCGGGGAAGAACGCAAGCGAGTCGCCCGCGCGCAGCCGCTGGAGCAGCCGGTCGGTGTCCTCGATGCCGCGCTGCAGGTCGAAGCGCTCGATGAAGTCGGAGCCTATGCTCTTCAGATAGGCGCGGGAAACGAAGTGGTCGTGCAACTCGCGCTTGGCGACGAAGCTGTGCTGGCGCGCGAGTGCCGCGACGACGACGATGCCGTCGAGATAACTCGCGTGATTGATCACCAGCACGCAGGGTTGATCCCGTGGGGGGAGGTGTTCCGCGTCACGCGTGATGAGCGGCACGCCGGTCATGCGAAACAGCGTGCGGGCGGCGACTTGGCTCAGCGTCCAGCTCCATTGCGGCCGCGGCAGGCACACGGAGACGAGCCAGGTCGAAGGCGCGAGTACGCCGAACCACAACCACACGTAGCCCGCATAGAGCCACTCCGACAACCGGGCAAGCGCACGCCGAAATTGCGGCACGATGGATGAAAACGCAACGCGCGCGAGTTGCCACCACAGTGCCCGTTCGATCACGCTTCGTCCGCCCCTGTCGTACAGGTCGCGGCACGCGGAACGGCGAATCTTGCCGCTCGAGGTCTTCAATACCGTATGCGGCGGTGCGAGAACGATGTCGTCGGCCGGCATGCCGATCAATTCCAGCGCACGGTCGCCGATCTGCCGGGTCAGTTCGGCGCGTGTCCGAGGGTCCTTTTCGCGCGTTTCGGCGAGTACCACCACGCGTTCGGTGTGGGTGTGGGGATCGAGGCTGCCGAACACCGCGACGCAACCCTTGCGTACGCCGGGAATGTTGCCGACCGCATCCTCCAACTGGTAGGGATAGATGTTGCGGCCCGCGCGGATGATGATGTCCTTGGAGCGGCCGGTGAGATAGATGTCGCCTTCCGCGACATAGGCGAAGTCGCCCGAGTCGAGCCAGTCGCCCGAGAACAGCTTGCGCGTCTCATCCGGGTTCCGGTGGTAACCGCTGGTCGCGGACGGCCCCTTGAACTGCAGGTGACCTTCCTGGCGTTCCGCCAGCTCGTGGCCCCGCCCGTCGACGATGCGGATCTGGTGGCCGGCCAGCGGGTGGCCGCAGGCGACCAGTTGCAGCACGTCGGTATCGCCTGCCGCCGCCGGCTCGGCGCGCGCTGAATTGGCGAGCACGTCGCGCTTGATGTGGTCGATCCTGGGGCCGCGTCCGACCGGGGGAAACGCGAGGCCGACCGAAGACTCGGCGAGCCCGTACACCGGAGCCAGTGCTTCGCGCCGCAAACCGTAGCGCGCGAATCGCGCGGCGAACTCCTCCAGCGTTTCCGGGCTGACGGGTTCGGCGCCGTTGAACGCGAGCCGCCAGCAACTCAGGTCGAGACCCTCGAGATCGGACTCGACGATGCGGCGCGCGCACAACTGGTAGGCGAAGTTCGGCGCGGCGGAGAGAGTGCCGCGATGGCGGTGTATCGCCCACAGCCAGCTTGGCGGCCGCGCGAGAAATGCGAGCGGCGACATGACCACGAGCTTGAACGCAAAGTAGAGGCTGCCCATCCAGGCGCCGATGAGTCCCATGTCGTGGTAAAGCGGCAGCCAGCTCACGAACACATCGGTCGAGGTGACCTCGGCCGCCGTGCCCATCGCGCGCAGATTCGCGAGCAGGTTGGCATGCGTCAACACCACGCCCTTGGGGTTGCCGGTGCTGCCCGAGGTGTATTGAAGAAACGCGACATCCTCCGGCCTGGGGATATAACCCGGCTCGCCCGTACCGTCTTCGAGCAGGTCCTGGGCGGTTAGCACGCTCGCGAGCGTGGGCACCTGTGATTGCAGCAGCAGTGCGAGCGCCTTTGCTTCCGGCACGGTGATGAGCGCTACGACCTGCGCATTGGACAGGATGCCGGCATGGCGCTGCATGTGGTCTTCCACCTGGGATGCGCGGGCGGGAGGGTAGATCGGAACGGGGACGCCGCCTGCCATCAGGACGCCGAAAAAGCTGAAGAAGTAGTCACGGCTGGTGGGCAACATGATCGCCACCGCCGCCCCCGGTTGCAGGTCGCGCGCGCGGAGCGCCTGCGCGACCCGGCGCGCGCCGGCATGAAGGTGCGCGTAGGTAATCTCTTCCTCGTGGCCGCCGTCGGTGGCGAGAACGATGTGCACGCGATCGCGATGCGCGCGCACATGCCATTCGAGAACTTCATTGAGCGTGGCAGCGCGCTCCGGAATCTCCACCGTAGCGAGCGGCGCGGTTGGCCGCGCTTCTGGCAGCGGCGCAGCCGGAGTTGCGGCACGCGCCGCCAGCACGGCGCGCAGCAGATCACGCGGCGTTTCGGCTGTCACCAGCGTATTCTCGGGCAGGCTCACGCCGAACGAGCGATCCAGCCGCAGCATCAGTTCGACGCGCCCCAGGCTGTCGAAGCCGAGATCGCGTTCGAGCGCGCTGTCGAGCGTCGGGGGCGCGCCGGCTTTCGCGGGATGCAGTTCGGCCGCGAGTTGATGCACGATGGCGAGCAGTGCGTCGGCGGTTGCGTCCGGGCTGGTCAATGCATTCTCTCTGCCGTCGCCCCGCAAGCGCTGCCTGCAGGCAGGCGCGGTTGCGGCGCGAACGATGGTAGCACACTAGAATGAAGCGACTAACAGCGCTTCTTCTGGCGTGCGTTTACCACCATGCAGTACGCATTTGTCGCGTTCGTGCCCGGCAAATCCTAAAAGCCGGACTGCGCGCGCTTCGATTCGGCAACGCCTTTGCGGCCGGTCTCTTCGTCAACCTGCTGAAGAGTGGATCGCGCCAAGAAGAATCCCATCTTCACCTCCTGCCAGACGTAGTACGCCTTCCCCGCTTCGGTGGTAAGCCGCAATGTCGAAACGTTTTCTGCGTGCGAGGCGATTTCGTGCTGCCCGGGGTCGACCTCCCACAGAAAATAGGTTTGAGGCCCGGTCTGACCTGCAACTCGCCCATTCAGCGATACGGACATCGGGATCGCACCTCCGAAGGTCTCGTTTCGATACAGATAGATGTTCGACTTGTTTTTCTGGACCACAAACGTCTTCGCTTTGGCGTCGTCCTCGACTGACACCATCGGCACCGACACACACCCGGTAGTCAGGAACAGCATTCCCAGAACCCAGACGTGGAGTATCTGCTGCATTCTCAGTTTCATGAGGCCTCCTGTTACGTTAATGACAACCAATTGCACGATGATAGCCCACGGATTACCCGAACCCGGCTCTCTCCATTCTTCGCATTCTTGCGTCCGTTACGTGCGGGGGCGAAGCCGCCCGCGCGCTCCCGGTTTGCAGCGATATCGGCGATAGAGCGCCCACGCCAGAAGCAACAGTCCGCCCGGCAAGATGACGGCCGCAAGAAGCACACCATACCAACCCGCGATCGGCGAAGCCCATTGGCGCATGTCACTCTCCCAGGCGTCGTGCCTTGAGCGGACCGCAGCAAATGCATGCGGATCCGATGACATGCAGCTTGAAGCAGCCGGGCCCGCAGATGGCTTACCGACTGCTTACTCTTTGCTTACAGATGGGCTGAGCGAACAAGGGGGGAGCACCGGCGGTCGGGGCGGTCAGCGCGATGGATCGCGCGCGCGACCCAGCAGCCTGAGCAGGCGGTCGGGCCGGTCAGTGATGATTCCGTCCACACCAGAGGCGATCAGTTGCCGCATGCGATCTTCGTCGTTGATGGTCCATACGTGCACTTTCAGGTTGCGACCACGCGCGCTCAGGATGAATTCCGGCGTGGCGATCCGGGTGTCGCCCAGCCTGTCGGGTATCTGCAGCGCCGGCACGGGCGGGCTGTAAGCCCAATCCAGGCGTGCGCGGTGGGCACCGTGGAACAGGCGCGCTTCGCGTGCGCTCATGGAGGTGGCTACCTCGGAGCACGCCTGGCGGAACGCAACGATCGTATCGTGACTGACCGACGCCACCAGTGCTTTCGTCGTCATGTCGAATTGCCGGATCAGCGTGCACAGCGCCGGTACGACACCGGACGCGCCGCGCTTGATCTCGATATTCATGCGCGTCGTGCGAAAGCGGGTGAAGACCTCCGCGAGCGTGGGCACGCGGATCCCCGTTCCACGCAAGGGGTAGGTGCGGCCCTGATCGGGCGACCAGCGATGCGCTCCATCGAGTCTCTGCAACGCGCTCAGCGTGTATGACGCAACTTCCCCCAGGCCGTCCGTGGTCCGGTCAACGGTCGCATCGTGGATGCAGACGATCGCGCCGTCGGACGTGGCCCGCACGTCCATTTCGAGGGTATCGACACCCAGTTCAACGGCGTGCGAAAAGGCGGCAAGCGTGTTCTCCGGCCCCAGGCCCGCTCCGCCCCGATGCGCGATCACTGCGGGCAACAAGTCTGCCGCGGCGAAGTAAGGATGGTCCGGAGCCGGCCGTGCAGACAGCACCACCGCAGCGAAGATCGCGGCGGCGCCGACCGACAGGGCCGACACTATGAACAGACACTTGCGGAACATGCGACAAACCCGGTCGCGGGCCACAGCATTGACGTTATACGCACGCTCGACCGTCGCTGGATCAGAAGTTGCTCCATCGGGGGAGCAGCCTTTTTTCGGGGGACATGGATCTTTCACCGAGGCGTCCGGTCGGCTGCAACACCCCCGCCGCGACTCCAACCAGCACGCTGACCTTGGCAACGAGGTCTTCGCTCACCGTGGCGGTCCACACCAAGGCGCCCCGCACGTCCTGTGCTTCGGCGCGATCGGCCGCGATCAACGCGACGGCAATGGCTCTATCCAGATCGTTGGCGATGGCATGGGCGGCTTCCAGGGCCCGGTCGAAGATTCTGGCTGCTCCCTCTGAGTCCCCGGCCATTGCCTGCGCTGCTGCGATCTCGCGGAGGGCGGATGCTTTGCGCGAGGCGTCCGGGATGGCAGCTGCTGTCTCCAGCGCCCCTTGCAAGTCCCCGGTTTTCGCTTGTGCGTCCGCGATCTCGCGCAGTGCGAATGCTTTGCTGGGACCGAAGCTCCCTATCCCTTCGAACAGCATAGCAAGAAGCTCGTTGAACACGGCTTCTGCGATCTCGGGCATGGCGGATGTCTTGCGAGAGTCGTCAGGAATCGCAACGGCGGCCTGCCGCGCCTGCTGTAAGGTCGCTACCGCCCCGACACGGTCCCCAGCCTTCGCTTGTTGCTCTGCGATCCTGCGCAAGGCGGTGGCCTTGCTGGAAGCATGCTCGATGGCGAGGGCGGCCTGCCGTGCCTCCCGTAGGGTCAGTCCCGCCGCGGCATGGTCCCCGATCTTCGCTTGTGTCTCTGCGATCTCGCGGAGGGCGGATGCCTTGCGGGAGTTGCGCGGGATGCTGGCCGCGGCCTGCCGCGCTTGCTCTCCGGTGAGTTCCGCTCCGCGCACATCCCCGGCTTTCGCCTGTGTCTCTGCAATCTCGCGCAGAGCAGAAGCCTTCCCATCGGCGTCTTCGATGGCGGCCGTTGTCTCCAACGCGCCGCGCACATCCTCAGCCTTCGCTTGTGCCTTGGCGATCTCGCGCAGCGCGGATGCCTTGCGGAAGTTGCTCTGGATGGTGGCTGTAGCCTGTCGCGCTTGCTCTCGAGTCATGACCCCTTCGGCATGATTCCCGGCCTTCGTTTGTGCGTGCGCGATCTCGAGTAAGGCAGAGGCCTTCTCAGAGGGGTCCTGGATGGTGGAAGCTATCCTCAGCGCCCCGCGCACGTTCCCGTCTCTCGCGTACGCCACTGCGATCTCGCGCAGGAAGGAAGCCACGGCAGCGGCGTCCAGGATGGTGACGGCTATCTCCAGCGCTCCGCGCTCGCTCCCCGCTTTCGCCTGCGCTGCCGCAATTTCACGCAGGGCATCGGCCTTGTGCGAGCCGTCTGACATCGTAGCCACTGTGGCCAGCGCTTCGCGTACGTCCCCGGCTCTTGCCTGGGCCGACGCGATTTCGCGCAGGGCGGCCCCTTTGCCGACGCCCTCCCGTATTGTGGAAGCCATTTCATGCAGGGCGGCCCCTTTGCCGACGCCCTCCCGTATTGTGGAAACCTCGCGGGAGGCCGCTTCGAAGGCGGCGACTGTCACCAGTGCCCCGCGCACGTCCCCGGCCTTCGCCTGTGCCGCTGCGATCTCGCTCAAGACGATGGCCTTGTTAGAGGTGTCTTCGATCGTGGCGGCTGTTTCCAGCGCCCCGCGCAGGTCCCCGGCCTTCGTTTGCGCCTGCGCAATCTCGCGGAGGGCGTGAGCTTTCTCAGCGGCATCTTTGATGGAGGCCGCCGCCTGCCGCGCCTGCTCTCGGGTCAGTGCCGCACCGCCATGATCCCCGGCATGCGCCTGCCACAACGCAAGGAAGGTTAGATGGGAGGCTCTGACAAAAGCGTCTTGTACGGTGGTGGCTGTCTCTAACGCTTGGCGTATGTTCCCGTAAGACAATTCAAACGCCGCGATTGCGCGTAGGGCGAAAGCCTTGTCGGAAGCGTCTTCGATGGTGGGCGTGGCCTGCAGCGCCCGCTCTCGGGTCAGTGCCGCCTCGGCATGATCCTCGAACTCTATCTGCCACCGCCCAATGCGAGCCAATGTGGAGGCCTTGGAAAATCCGTACTTACCAGACGTCTCTGAGATAGTTGCGACTGTGTCCAGAGCCCCGGGCGCGTCCCCGGCCTCCACCTGCCACAACGCTATCATGGACAAAACCGGGCCCTTGAGCTTTTCATTTTGAATGCCAGCGGTCGTCCTCCGCGCTTCCTGAAGAACCTGGTGCATTTCCGGGAGTCGAGCGGCCGGGTCCCGCTCCGGGGTCACGGTAACGCATCCGGCCGTGATCGCAAGCAGCAGCGCGAGAGCAGATCGCTTCGCGATCGCCTTGGTCCCACCGCATGGCAAGACAACAAATGCGGCGTCAGCGAGTCGAATCAAGGTCATCATTGAAAATCTCCGTTGCAGGAATCCGGTCGAATGCCGGCGGCCAGTCAGGACCAGTGCTATCCACGCTGTCAGCACGGGTTCGCGATGCGATCAGTGGTAGCGGATACCGCTGGTCCGCGAGTCGAGCTCGAACATCTCTTGCAGGTATTCCTGCAACCCCGGCATGTCGCGCTGGTGACTCAGCACGATGGAATCATCGCAGAGCGCCTCTTGCTCGTCGTTGTATACGAATTCGAGGACTTCATCCGCGCGGTCGTCATGCGGCAGCGCGCGTGCCTGGGTGCGGCGAGCGTCCGTTTTGGTCCTCATGTGCCATTCCCTCCGTTGGTTGGCGGCCGGCCGGTTGGCCGGCGGCTATTGCTGGTGGCGGTTTCCGGCGCTGCGCCGCCCGGCGAGCGAGCCAGTGGTAGAGCATGCAGGCTAGGATCAGGAGCCCTCCCGGCAACACCAGCGTCGCGAAGAACACACCATACCAGCCAGCGCTCGGCGAAGCCCATTGGCGCATGTCGTTCTCCCCGACTTTTTGCCTTGAGTGGTCCGCAGCAAATGCATGCGGATCCGATGACATGCAGCTTGAGGCAGCCGGGCCTGCAGATGGCTTACCGACCGCTTACTCTTCGCTTACAGGTGGACTCCTCCGGGGATCGCGCCGGGCGCAGGGAAAGTGACCTGCTCAGGTGTTACAGCGGTAGCAATGTCGATTCGTGTTGATTATTGACGGGCAATACGACGATACATTAGAGGCCGGTCCCAGAGGAACAGCACGCCATGCTTCTCAGAGGTGATAATCACCATGTGTTCCGGCGTGAGATTTCCGAGATGCACGTCGCTTCCAAATAACGAGGACCCCGTGCCCTGGAGTTCCCCCGGGAAAATGCCGTCCGCGACGAGGCGACCAAACTTCCCCGCCTCAGGTACCCAGATCACCACCATTTCCCCTTCTCTCCTTATGCGACCCCATGTGCCCGAACGAACATCACCGAAACCAGTGTCGACTCTTGGGAAGCTTATGAATGTCCAATTACCCGAGACTCGTAAGTGAGCCGTCAAGGTCCGCGGCTGTGGGTCCCCGTTCGTCAATTTGACTCCGGTAATTTTCAACAGGGCGTTTTCCCGATCGACAACTTCCACGAAAAAAGGCTGTCCGTTCTCCGCGCTCCACGCTCCGTTCCATTCCTTTGGGTCGATTTGCGCAGGTTTCTCGCCTACCGGACGCGGGCTGTAGACCGCACCACACCCAGACAGCGTGAGCACGAGTGCCGCAGTGGCCAATCGAATCATTTCCTGCCTTCGGATTCGACGCCGTCGAGGGCGAACCGGATTAAAGAGGTGCGCTTCCCACTTACCTCCTTGAACCTCAATGGGATGCTCAAGTGCGGGCCGGTGGCACCGGTGTCGGTGTTGAAAGGCAGTTCAAGGCGCCAGAGTCCCGGAGCCCAGTGGGGCGTTGGAAACGCGATCAACATGCGCCGCTCCTCGCCTGCAGCAACCTTGAACGTTTCCGGCATCAGGGGATCCCACTTCGCTGAGTAATGGTAGTTCTGCGCCAACAGCGCCAGGCCAAAAAGCAGCTGAACCGCATCGAGGGCGTTGCTGCCAGTTGAGATCATTGCCTGGCCGCGCGTAAGATTGGCGATCCCAAGCGGGCTCACCGGATAGACCTCCTGCCCGGCCGGCGTCAGGATGCGAATCCACTTGCGCTCCACCGACATGGGCAGTGCTCCTCTATTCTCGACCTTAAGTTCCACGACCCCCAACTGTGCGCCGGTCCCGACCCCGAACACACGGCCCACCTCACTGCGCGGCAGGACGTGCAGTGTCGCCCGCAGTCCGTCGGTCTCGACCACGGCAGGGACGCCGGTGTCGACCGTCACCGGAACGGGCGCCACAGTGGCGCAGGCGCCTGCCATTATCGCCATCGATACGGCAAGTGACTTCAGTGTTTTCAGGCTTATCTCCTTGACGGCCCATGCCGGCGAATACCGCCCCCGTGTCGGTGCTCGACAAGGTCAGAAGGCGCTATGCATTCTGCCGCTGCCTCCGGGCGTATGCGTCGAGCTTTTTCTTGTAGAGAGCAAGCACTCCAGGGCCGAAGCACAGCAGCATGATGGCGATACCCGTGACGATACCGAAACTGGTGACGAGGGGAGCCGAGCAGTCGCCGCGCTGGCGCACGATCACATGGGCGGGAACGGCGACGAGCAACTCGAGCACGCTGCCTTTCAGCAGCCACGATACGGCTGCGGACACTGCAATCGAAGTATCCCGGTAGTACTGATAGAAGAGTACACCCCACAGGATCCAGGCGCCGATCCAGATTGAGGGCATCTTTGCAACAAACCAGCCTCCCTTTGCCACGCCCACTTCGAGAGCAAATAGCGCGGATCCCGTAAGAACGGCCGCAAAAAACGATGTGAGGGCCGCTGTGACGGCGACGTGCTGCCGGGGCTTCGAGTGGCGCCAGGAAGTGTCCACGGACAGGAAAAGCAGCAGCGCTTGTCCACCCACGATTATGCCGACCCACAGCCATAGCCACCACTCCTGGTACGCCTGTAACGAGTCGCGCAGCAGGAGGTCCACGGAGCGCCACTTGCTCACCAGCGAAATGAATCCAGGGGCGAACAGCAGCAGCGTAACAGCGAAGTAGAAAGCAGTGATCAAGATACCCCACCGCTTCATGGCGGATTTTCCTGTCGAGACTGCAATCGGGTCGAATTCATGGGTCCGGGGGGCGCGCTCCTGGAACACTACACCGCCATCGCACCGGCGGGGCTTCGTGGGCGTGCGCCCTCCGCCGTTTCCCGAATCAGAGGACACCCCGGCGCCATCGTCGCTTTCTTCCGCCCGATGATCTCCTTCGCGTATTTCTGAAGGTAATGCGCGATGGTCTCGACGCGGATCTTCACCGAGCCCGCCGGCTTGGTGGAGTCGAGCTCCTGGAACGAGAAAAAGAGGGTGCCGGAGCGTTCCACGATCTGCTGCACCGGGCTGTAGGTCGGCTGATCCATGCCGCACTCGTAGCTCGCGAGGCGGATCACGCCGGCGATCCACGGCACGCGCGCGGCGACCTTCGCTCCCCACAGCGTCTCGTTGGTGTTCGAGCTGTAGGAGGAGGGCCACACGTCGGAAATATCGAATGGCGAACGGATGCGCCCAGCCTTCAGGTCGTCGGCGAATATCCAGTCGAGCAGGTCGGGATCGGTCGGGAAGTACTGGGTCCAGAGTATCGGATAGCCGTAGGCCTGCAGGTCTACCTCGATCTCGTGTCCGATGCCCGGGTCCATGTGGTAGGGGCGCGCGATGACCAGCAGGCACGGCTTGTCCTCGGCGGCGCACTGTTCGAGGATGTCACGGCCGCGCCGTCGCGCCCGGGCGTTGATGGCGTCGAGGGCCTCGAAACCCTTGCGCACGGCGACTTTCGTCTGTTCCAGGGTGAGTTCGGGAAAGATTTCCTTCAGCGCCGGGTGGAGCTGTTTCGGCACGAGCGCCGGGTCGCCGAGCGAGGCGAGCGGCGTGACGTACTTGATGTTGCGCTCCGCGAACGCGTCCTTCTCCCTGAGGAAGCCCGCCTTGATGTTCTCCGGGGCGGCCATCACGCGCGGGCATGCCAGCGTGTCGAGCACGTGCCCCTTCATGAACGACGGCAGCGAATAAATCATGGGGGAGAACAGCACGTCGATCTTGCGGTGCTTGTCGAGCGCAAGCAGCTCGCCGTAGTGGCCCGAGATGCACTTGACGGGATAGCAGCAGTCCACCGTACCGCGTCCCTTGGCGAACGCGCGCGCCTGTTCCTCCGACGTGTCGGAAGAGAAGACGATCTTGCGCGGCTCGACACCCAGCGCCTCAAGCAGGCCGACCCAGAACTGGTGCGTTGACCACATGTTCAGCACCCTCGGAATCCCGATCCTCATCTTTGCCCGGTACTCGGGCGTGACGGAAGCCGTCTTCGCGGACCATTTCTGCAACATTGGGATAAGCACGTTTCACCTCCTCCATTTTGGCTTTCACCACTCGCATTTCATTCGCGTCTTCGAGCAAACCCTTGGGGCAGGAGTTGCCGCTGATCACCCGCTCCCAGCCTTCCGCGAGCGGCACCTTGCTCCACGGCCGGCCCTTGGCGCCGGGCAGCACCACGTCGATGAAGGTGCGCCGGCACGAGACCGGGCACCAGCGGCACGTGGTGTGCTCGTTGGTGGTGCTCTCGTACGCGAGCGCCTCGATGGTGTCGAAGCCGCGGAACCGGCTCGGCTTGCCGCTGACTGATTGTTCGAGGGCGCACAGAGCTGCGCCGATCGCCCCGGCCTCGCCGGGGTAGGGGTGGACGACGATCTCTGCGTCCGGCACCTTGCCGGTGATGAAATCCACCTGCGCCTTCACCACCGCGAGGTTGCGATGCGTGCCGCCTTGGAGCACAAATTTCTTCCCGGCCGCCGCGAGGTTCTGCAACTGTCCCGCATAAACCCAGACATTGAGCGGCAGGACTGCGGCGAGCGAGGCCATGATCTCCTCCGCCGACCAGCCCTTGCGCTGCTGGTTCACGATGTCCGATTGCAGGAACACGCCGCAGCCCATGGCAAGCGTCGGGATGGAGCGCGCCTTGAATGCGTTCTCGGCGTACTCCTCGAGCGGAATCGCGTAGCGCTCGGCCACGCCCTGCAGGAAGGCGCCGTTGCCCGACGAGCACTGGGAGTTCAGCCGGAAATCCGCCACCGTGCCCTGGCGCAGGATCATGATCTTGACGTCGCAGCCGCCGACGTCGCAGATCACGTCCGCGTCGGGGAAGTAGTGCAG
>JACQGN010000139.1 GCA_016199545.1 Betaproteobacteria bacterium
ACTCCAGGGTGTCCCGCACCGCGCCTGAGGGCACCGCGGCGCCGATCACGCGCATGCACTCGTACTTGTCGCGCTTGCTGGTGAACTCCGTGATGACTGCGTTGAGCGCAGCCTCATTCTTGACGCGAGCCTCGCGTGTGTCGAAACGCGGATCGCCGACCAGGTCTTTGCGGCCGATCGCCTCGAGCAGCCGCGGCCAGTGCTGCGGATTGGCACGGCTCGTATAGACATAGACGTAGTCGTTCGGTCCGCCCGGCGCGCATGGATAGATGTCGCAGGGAGGATTGGAACCATCGAGCGATTTTGCCCCGTTACGCCGCGCGGGCTTCCCGGTCTTGGTGGTGATGCCGAACGCGTTGCGGATGTAGTGCAGCATCGCGTCCTGCATGGCCACCTGCAGGTGGACACCCTTGCCGGTTTCTCTGCGCTTGTGCAACGAGGCAAGAATGCTGATCAACATGAGCATGCCTGTGCCGGTATCGCCCAGCGTCGGTCCCGGCTTGGCGGGCGGTCCGTCGGGCTGCCCGGTGACGCTCATGGTGCCCCCGCAGGCCTGGGCGATCATGTCGAATGCAAGATTCTTCTCGTACGGACTGCCCTCGCCGAAGCCTTTCACCTGGCCGTAGATGATGCCGGGATTCAATTTGCTCAGGACGTCGTAACCCAGCCCCAGGCGTTCGATCGCCCCGGGCGCGAAATTCTCCATGAATACGTCGGCCTTGCGCGCCAGGTCCTTGACGATCTCAAGTCCGCGCGGGGATTTCACGTTGAGAGCAACCGAGCGCTTGTTGGAGTTGTAGTTCAGGAAATAGGGATCGTCCCGGTGCGGCTTCGTGGCGCCGGCCCGGCGCCCGGGGTCGCCGCCTTCCGGGTTCTCGATCTTCACCACGTCGGCGCCGAGCCATGCCATGACCTGGGTGCAGGAGGTGCCGGCCTCGAACTGTGTAAAGTCCAGTACACGGACTCCGATCAGGCAACCCGGTGCGACGGTGTTTGCAGCTGCCATAGATTCCTCCAAGGATAGGAAATGAAGCGTTGAAATAGAAATGCGGCTCGCAGGCAATCTTAACGTACCGTGGCAATTTCATCGAAGTCAATAAACGTCGTGCGGCGGTGACATTCACTGGCCGGGCGCCCGCTGGCCCCTCGCGGACGACGCGCTGGTGCCGGCGCGCTCAGTTCGCGCCGCGGCCAGCATCCGCCACGCCCAGGCTGAGGCGCACCAACTGGGCGATGCTGTCCACTTTGAGCTTCTGCATAACCCGCGCCTTGTGTACTTCCACCGTGCGGGCGCTGATGCCCATTTCGTCCGCGATGTCGCGGTTGTGCCGGCCGGCGACGATCATCTCCATCACTTCACGCTCTCGCGGCGTGAGCGTCGCAAGCAGCGCGGCGAACGCGTGTTCCGTTTCGGCTTCCTGCTGAAACGTTTCGTTCCGCAGCAGCGCCTCGTCGATCGCTGCGATCAATTTGGATTGATCCAGGGGTTTCTCCAGGAAGTCGAGCGCCCGCGACTTGAATGCTTCGCGCGCGGAGCCGATGTCCCCGTGCCCGGTCATGACGATCACGGGCAACGCGCAACCCAGTTCGAGGAGACGCTTCTGCAGCGCGAGGCCGTCCATGCCGGGCATGCGGATGTCGATGAGTATGCATCCCCGCCACTCCCGGCGGTAGGCCCGCAGGAAGCTCTCGGCATCGGCGAATATCGCCGTGCGGTAGCCGCGCACGCCGAGCGACAGACCGAGCGCGTCGCGCACGGCGGCGTCGTCGTCGACGATGAAAACCGTCAGCGCGCTAAGAGACACGAGCCGCCTTTCGTTCTGCGGGGAGAGTGAGCCGGAAGACGCCGTGGCTGCCCAGTTCCGTCCACAGAGCGCCGCCGTGCGCCTCGGCAATGGCGCGGCTGATTGCGAGGCCCAGGCCGAGGCCGCTCGCCTTCGAGGAGCTGAACGGCTCGAACAGCCGGGAGGCCGCGGCGCTCGAGAGCCCTGGCCCGCTGTCCTCTACCCCGATGCAGATCCGATCCGCGCCCTGCAGTTCCGCGGACAGCCGCACGGACCGCCCTTCAGGGGCTCCGGCGGACACTGCGTCGAACGCATTCGACAGCAGGTTGCGGATCACGATTTCGAGCTGCGCACGATCGCCCAGCACGACCCCTTCGGGAAGCCGTGATACGCTGAAGTCGATGCCGTCCTGAGCGGCACGCGTAACGAAGGGCCCCGTAGCGGTTGACACCAGGTCGGCGAGGCGGATGGGCTCGAGGCGCGTGGTGCCAGCGCGGAAGAAATCGCGCAGCCGCCGGATCACTTCGGCGGCGCGCACCGACTCCGCGATCATGCGCCGTATTGCATCCTTCAACCGGTCGCCGGTCTCGCCCTGCTCGAGCAAGGCTTCGCACGCCGAGCCATAGGCCGACACGGCCGTCAGCGGCTGATTCAGTTCGTGCGCGATAGCGCCCGCCATCTCGCCCGCGGCCGCAAGCCGCAAGGTCTGTCGCAGTTCCGAACTGATTCGCTGCTGCTCGTCCACCACTACGCCGACGAAGAAACCGAGCAGCGCCAACACGACTGCCAGCATCTGGATCTCCAACACCGCAACCGGAGCGAGTCCCACCCACTGCACGGCGCCGATGATGCCGACCTGGATGATCGCCGCGCTCAGCACCGCCCCGGCAAGGCCCTGGCGCGCCGCCGCCCAGACGATAGGCAGGAACAGCACGTAGAAATACTTGAACTCGGCGCCGAGGCCGAACGCGATCCACAACGCCAGCACGGTCAGGGCGATCTGCCCGATTGCCTCCCAATGCCGAATGGCGGCACTTAGCATCGCACGGTCCCGCTCGTTGAACAACATCCACAGGAGCGGCATGGTGACGAGTATGCCGACACCATCGCCGATCCAGCTTTGAGCCAGCGCCTGGAGCCAGTCATCCGCCGGGATCACTCCGAATGTCCTCAGGGCGATTGCGAACGCGAAGCTCGTGACGCACGTCCCGACGATAACGATGCCCGCCCACTCGAGCAGACTGCGACGATCGGAGAATATGCCCGGCCCCCTCAGCCTGCGCCTGAGAATCTCACCGACCGCGGTGTCGGCGCCGGCGATAAAGACCGAGATCACGAGCGTCACCAGAAGCGGCATCGGCAGTTCCCGCACCCACCAGTCACCGAGAAACACCGCGGCCACCAGCGGGTATACCGCCTTCCAGCCGAACCGCAGCACGAACACCAGCCCGAGCGCCGGTGCCGGGTTCCACGGCGTAATGCTCAGTCCATGCAAGGGGTGAAAAAAACTCGCCCAATCGAGGGCGACGTAGCCCGCGATCAGCAACAGCGGGTCCGTCCAGCGCATGCGGTGTGCGGCAATCATCGACGCATTCGAAACGATCAGGGATCGTGCCTGCCGATTTTCCATGTTCATATCGATTCGCGATATTCGCTGATGGCCGTACGGGAAACGCGTATTTTCCCCCGAATTGTACAGTGCCGGGTGGTCGTTCGGCACGCCCGCCAGAGCTTGCGCCGCCGCCGTACGCGCGCGCCCGAATTTTCAGCGGCCCTTTCCTTTCTTACGATGCACATATGCCTCTGCCGCTTCAAGGGTCTGCTATCGCGGGACGGCACCGCTCGCAACGAGTCGGGGGATTCGTGATTCATTCCGTCAGCATGTTGGTCGTCCTGTATCTCTTCTGGCTGCTGTTGTCGGGCAACTTCGGCGCGTTTCTTCTCAGTGCCGGCGCCGGTTGTGCGGCAGCGGTGGTCCTCATCGCCCGCCGCATGGACGTCGCGGACCATGAAGGACATCCCATCCACCTCGGCCTGCGGGCGCTGCTCTCGTACTGGCCGTGGCTCGTCAAGGAGATCGTAAAGTCGGGATGGGACGTAAGCCGCCGCATACTCGATCCGCGGCTGCCGGTGTCACCGACGCTGGCATCATTCAAGCCTTCCCAGAAAACCGATGTCGGTCTCGTGATTCACGCCAACTCGATCACGCTGACGCCGGGCACCCTCTCGGTGCAGGTGGCGCAGGACGGGATCCTGGTTCACGCGCTCACCCGCGAAGGCGCCGCGGCTCTCGCAGGCAGCGAAATGGACCGCCGGGTATCCCGGCTGGAGGATTCCCCGTGATGTTCGCCGTCGCAACGGTTGCGCTCATCGTCGCGGTTGGGCTCGCGCTGGTGCGCTCCGCGCTCGGACCGAGCGTCTTTGACCGCCTGCTTGCAGCGAACAAGATCGGCACCTGCGCGATGCTGCTGCTTGCCGTAATGAGTTTTCGCAACGGACGGCCGGAGTTTCTGGATCTCGCGCTGGTATACGGCATGCTCAACATCATCGGCACCATCGCCATACTCAAGTATTTCCGTCATGGCGACCTGGGCGATCCGGGCGACGGCGATAGGGAGCCCGCGCAATGACGATGCTCATTGACGCAGCAAGCTGGGCATGCCTTGTTGCGGGGAGCTTCTTCTGCGTGGTCGGTGGCATCGGCCTGCTGCGCATGCCCGACTTCTACACCCGCATTCATGCCGCGAGCGTCACCGAAACCCTCGGCGCGGGCCTGCTCCTGCTCGGACTCCTGCTCCAGGCCGGGCCCACGCTCATCGCCGCGAAGCTGGTCGCGCTCGGCCTGCTCGTCTTTTTTGCCAGCCCCACCGCCGCGCACGCGCTTGCCAGCGCGGCGATGACGCGCGGTCTGGCGCCGCTGCTTGCGCCGCGGGAGGACACGCCATCGAAACCCTGATCATTGCCACCCTCCTCCTGATGATGCTCTTCACGGTAGCCGTGCTCGCGCGCAGCCGCAACCTTTTCGCCGTCGTCGTGCTGAGCAGCGTCTACAGCTTCCTGATGGCCACGGTGCTGGTGGCACTCGACGCGGTCGATGTCGCGATGACCGAGGCCGCGGTCGGCGCCGGCGTTTCCACGGTGTTGCTGCTGGGCGCGCTCCACCTTTGCAGAACCGAGGAAGCGAAACATGCGCAGGCGCCGTGGCTGCCCCTGGCGATGGCGGTCGTCACCGGCGGCGTTCTCGTTTACGGCACGTACGGCCTGCCTGCCTTCTCCGATCCTCAGGCGCCGATCCACCAGCACGTCGCGGCGCGCTATCTCAAAGATGGGCCAAGGGAAACCGGCGTCCCCAACATCGTCACCGCGGTGCTCGCGAGCTACCGCGGCTACGACACGCTCGGTGAAACGATCGTGGTGTTCACCGCCGGCATCGGCGTCGTCGCGTTGCTGCGGCGGCGCCGGCAACGCAGCGAGGGCGACAGGTGAAGGACGACGTCGTGCTGCGGGTGGTTGCCAAGCTGCTCGTTCCCTTCATCCTGCTGTTTGCGCTGTACGTGCAGTTCCACGGCGACTTCGGTCCTGGCGGCGGGTTCCAGGCGGGCGTCATCATCGCGGCCGCCGTAATCTTCTATGCCATTATCTTCGGGCTCCCGACGGCGCGCAGCGTCGTGCCCGACTGGCTGGTGGAAGCGATGGTGGCGGCCGGCGTGCTGCTCTACCTCGGCGTGGGTCTCGCCGGCATCCTCCTGGGCGGCAACTATCTCGACTACTTTGTTCTGGGCGCGACTCCGGTCGCCGGCCAGCACCGCGGAATTTTCTGGGTCGAGGCCGGCGTCGGCATCACGGTCTCGGGTGTCATGCTCAAGATCTTCTACATGTTCGCCGCACGGGCGCGGGACAAATGAACGCGGCCAGCCACTTCAGCTACTGGGCGACCATCTGCCTCATGGTCATGGGGCTCTTCATCGTCATGGCGCGCGCCAACCTGATCAAGAAACTGGTCGGTCTCGCCATCTTCCAGACCTCGATCTACCTGCTCTATATCGCTCCGGGCAAACTGATCGGCGGCACCGCCCCGATCATCGCGGACGGCTTCAGCGTCTATTCGAACCCCCTGCCGCACGTGCTGATACTGACGGCCATCGTGGTCGGCATCGCCGTGCTCGCGCTGGGTCTCGCGCTGGTGGTGCGGATTCGCGAAGCCTACGACAGTATCGAGGAGGACGAGATCCTCGCGGCGGAGGAGCGGCAGCCATGAGCGTCGCCCTCCACATGCCGGTGCTGCAGGTGGTCGTGCCGCTGTTGTCCGCGCCGCTCGCGGTACTCGCGCGCCGCGGATCGCTGCCCTTCATGTTCACCACCGCCGCGGCGTGGTTTGCTTTCGCCACGTCGATTGCGCTGTGGATGGAGGTGGAGCACGGCGCGGTACTCTCGTATTTCATTGGCAGCTGGCCGGCGCCATGGGGCATCGAGTACCGGGTTGACCGGCTGAGCGCCCTTTTCCTGCTGCTCGTCTCCGGTCTGGCAGCAGTGGTGCTGCCCTACAGCCGGCGCAGCATCCAGGCGGAGATTCCGCGCGAGCAGCATTACCTGTTCTATGCCCTGTTCTCACTGTGCCTGGCCGGACTTCTGGGCATCACGGTCACCGCCGACGCCTTCAATATTTTTGTGTTCCTGGAAATCGCCTCGCTCTCCACCTACGTAATGATCGCGCTGGGGCGCGACCGGCGCGCGCTCGTCGCCTCGTACCAGTACCTGGTCATGGGCACGATCGGCGCGACCTTCTTTGTCATCGGCGTCGGCCTGCTTTACCTGATGACCGGCACGCTCAACCTGCCAGACATGGCCGAACGTCTGGCTGCGGAGCGGCACACGCGGCCGGTGCTGGCGGCGCTCGCCTTCATCACCGTCGGCCTGTCCCTGAAACTGGCGCTGTTCCCGCTGCACCAGTGGCTGCCGAATGCCTACACCTACGCGCCTTCGGCAGTTACCGCATTTCTCGCGGGCACGGCAACGAAAGTCTCGCTCTACGTGCTGGTGCGGTTCTATTACTCTGTCTTCGGGGAAAGCCTCGTATTCCGCCACCTGCCGCTCCCGGAGATCATGCTGCTGCTGTCGCTGGCGGCCATGTTCGTCGCGTCGGGCATCGCCATTTTCCAGCGAGATTTCAAGAAACTGCTGGCCTGGTCCAGCATCGGGCAGATCGGCTATATCACGCTGGGTCTCTCGTTCGACACCGTCACCGGGCTTACCGCAAGCCTGGTGAATCTTTTCAACCAAGCGGTCACGAAGTGCGGCCTGTTCCTGCTGTTGGGCGGCGCCGTGATCGTGGCAGGTGGATCGACGCTGGAGCGCCTGGCGGGGCTCGGGCGAACCATGCCGCTCACCTCGTTTGGGATCGTCATCGGCGGCTTGGGCTTGATCGGCGTGCCCGGCACTGCCGGCTTCATCAGCAAGTGGTACCTGGTGCTCGCCGCACTGGAGCGCGGTGAGTGGTGGCTGGTCTTCGCCGTGTTGCTGAGTTCGCTGCTCGCCGTCGCCTACGTGTGGCGCTTCGTCGAAGCAGCCTACTTCCGGCCTGCGCCCCCCGGGAGACCGCCGCGCCGCGAAGCACCGGCATCCCTGCTGATTCCCGCCTGGCTGATGATCGCGGCGAGCGTCTATTTCGGCCTGGATACGTCCGTCACCGTGGGCTCGGCATCGGGCGCGGCGGAAATGCTGATCGGGGTGAAGAAATGAACGGCGTCGAGCATCTCCTGTCGGGCCTGGCGCTGCCCGTCGTGGGCGCGGCCGGCGTCGCCGTGTTCCGCTATCTCCCCAATCTGCGCGAAGGCGTCTCGCTCCTGACGGCAGGCGCGCTGTTCTTCTGCGTCGCCTCGCTCGTGCCATCCGTCCTCGAGGGCGCCCGCCCCGGGTTTGAACTGCTGGAGGTCATGCCGGGGCTGCAGATCGCATTCCGCGTCGAGCCGCTCGGCATGTTGTTTGCACTGGTCGCCTCGGGGCTCTGGATCGTCAGCTCGCTCTATTCGATCGGCTACATGCGCGCGAACGGCGAGGCAAATCAGACGCGGTTCTACGTCTGCTTCGCGCTGGCGCTCGCGGCAACCATCGGTATCGCGTTCTCCGCCAACGCCTTCACCCTGTTTATTTTTTATGAGGCGCTGACGCTGGTCACCTATCCGCTGGTCACGCATCACGGCACCGACGGCGCGCGCAACGGCGGCCGCACCTATCTCGCCGTGCTGATCGGCACATCGGTGGTGTTCCTGCTGCCGGCGCTGGTGTTCACCTGGCACACCACCGGCACCACCGACTTCCGCGCCGGCGGCATCCTCGCGGGCAAGCTCGATCCGGTCCCCATGGCCGCGCTGCTGGCGCTTTACATGTTCGGCATCGGCAAGGCGGCGCTCATGCCGTTTCACCGCTGGTTGCCGGCGGCCATGGTGGCGCCCGCCCCAGTCTCGGCCCTGCTGCACGCCGTAGCGGTGGTCAAGGCGGGCGTATTCAGCGTGGTCAAGGTCGTGGTCTATCTTTTCGGCACCGAGGCGCTGGGCAACGGCGTGCCCACCGACTGGCTCATCGCGATCTCGGGCTTCACGATACTCGCCGCCTCGGTGGTTGCGCTCAACGCCGACAACCTCAAGCGCCGGCTGGCGTACTCCACCATAAGCCAGTTGTCCTACATAGTGCTGGCCGTGGCGGTGCTCGCGCCGCTGTCGATGATCGGTGCCGTGCTGCACATCGCCGCGCACGCGCTCGGCAAGATCACGCTGTTCTTCGCCGCCGGTGCGATCTACACCGCGTCGCACAAGACCGAAGTGAGCGAGCTCGACGGCATCGGCCGGCGCATGCCGTGGACGATGGGTGCCTTCGCGATCGGCGCGCTGTCGCTGATCGGCATCCCGCCCGCCGCCGGATTTTTCAGCAAGTGGTACATGGTTCAGGGCGCGGCGGCCTCCGAAAGTTGGGTGGCGCTCGCAGTTCTCGCCACCAGCACGCTGCTGAACGCGGCGTATTTTCTGCCCGTCATCTACAGCGCGTTTTTCCGCACCGAACGCGTGGCGCCCCGGCACGACCACGGCGAGGCGCCGGCCACCAGCGTCGCGGCGCTCGTCATCACGGCCGCCGCGACGCTTGCGCTGCCGTTCGCCGGCGGCATCCCGCTGGAGCTCGCGCGTGCGGTATGGGGAGGGTCATGACGGTTTCCAGGCACGGCGGAGGCGCACGCGAGCGCAGCTACTGGCTCGACGATCCAGCCAACGTCACGAAGCTCTACCGGGGTGTGTGGGTGGCCGGTCTCCTGCTGGTGGCTGCGGATTTCGTGCTCCATCGCCATGACGACCTTGCCTTCGCGGAGACGATCGGCTTCTACGCGCTATACGGCTTCGTCGCCTGCGTGTCGCTGGTGCTGGCGGCGAAGCTCCTGCGGCGGTGCGTGAAGCGTCCCGAGGACTACTATGATCATTGACCTCCCGCCCGGCCTGCTCCTCCTCGGCGCGGGACTGCTGGCGCCTTTGGTACCGGTGCGCATGCGTGCCGCGTTCCTGCTGCTGGCGCCGGCAGCCGAGTTCGTGCAACTCCTGTCGCTCGCTCCCGGCATGACGCTGCGCTCGGAAGTATTCGGATTCGCGCTCGAGTGGGTGCGCGTCGATCGTCTCAGCCTTGCCTTCGGCTACATCTTTGCGATCGCGGCATTGCTCAACGTCATCTTCGCCTGGCACCTGCGCAGCCGGCTGGAACCGTCCGCGGCCATGGTGTATGCCGGCGCGGCGATGGCCGCGGTGTTCGCCGGCGACCTGCTGACGCTTTTCCTGTACTGGGAGCTCACCGCGGTCGCCGCGGTGCTCGTCATCTGGGCGCGCGGCAGCGAACGCGCGTTCAGGGCGGGATTCCGTTACATCGTCGTTCAGCTTGCCTCGGGCATGCTGCTGGCGGCCGGTGCCGCGTTGCGCTACGCGGAGACCGGATCGCTGGCTTTTGGCGCGATCGGTCTGGATCAGGCGGGCGGGGTGCTGCTGCTGCTCGCGTTCGGCGTCAAATGCGCCTTTCCGTTCCTGCACAACTGGCTCCAGGATGCATATCCCGAGGCGACGGTTACCGGGACCGTCGTCCTGTCCGCGTTCACCACCAAGCTCGGCATCTATGCGCTGGCGCGGAGCTTCCCCGGCACCGAGATGTTGATCTGGATCGGCACCGCGATGGCGGCGTTCCCGATCTTCTACGCAGTCATCGAGAACGATCTGCGCCGCGTCCTCGCCTACAGCATGAACAACCAGTTGGGATTCATGGTGGTGGGCGTGGGCCTGGGCACCGAGATGAGTCTCAACGGCACGGTTGCGCATGCGTTCGCCGACATTCTATTCAAGGGCCTGCTGTTCATGTCGATGGGAGCCGTTCTGTTTCGCACCGGCACCGTGAACGGCACCAACCTGGGCGGCCTGTACAAGTCGATGCCCTGGACGGCCGGATTCTGCATCATCGGTGCGGCCTCGATATCGGCGTTTCCGCTATTCAGCGGTTTCGTCACCAAGTCGTTGATCATGACCGCGACGGCGGCGGATGGGCGGCTTCTTGAATGGCTCATCCTGCTTTTCGCCTCGGCGGGCGTGTTCCATCACGCCGGCATCAAGATTCCGTATTTCGCGTTCTTCGCGCACGACGCGGGAATCCGGTGCAAGGAGGCTCCGGCCAACATGCTGATCGCCATGGGGCTCGCGGCCGCCCTGTGTGTCGGGATCGGGGTATTTCCGGGCCTCTTCTACAGCATTCTTCCCTTCGCGGTGGCTTATGAGCCTTACACCGCTTCGCACGTCGTGGCACAGCTCCAGCTTCTCGTCTTCTCCGCACTGGCATTCGCGGTGCTGATGCGTACCGGGATCTACCCCCAGGAACTGCGCTCGGTCAATCTCGATTTTGACTGGTTGTACCGCCGCGCGGCATTCTGCGCGGTCCAACGCGCCACCACTTTCACATCGGGCTGTATCCACCGGCTTGGCGCAATCCTCAGCCACGCTGCGGCCTGGATGCTCGCCCAAGGCGAGCGCCGGACTTCGGCCGGCCAGTTCATGGCGGACGGCGGCTCCACCCGCGGCATGGCGCTATGGGTCATGGTCATGCTGGTGAGCTACCTGGTGCTGTATTACATCTGACGGCCGGACCATGGCATACCGCAGACCCTCGGACGACGTTGGCAAGAAGATCGGCAGGCTGCTCCGGCTGCTCGCCTATCCGCGATTGCGCGACCTTCCGCCCGATCAATGGGAGAGTGTTCTGAACCGCGCGCGCGACACCGAGTTCGATGCGATCGAGTGGGCAGGCGTCCTGGCCGGTGTCGCCTTTGCCGCTTTGGTGCTGCGCTCCGGCGCGGGCGAGCCGGGATCCCTGTTCACCCTTTATCTCGGGCAGTTCGTACTCGCGCTGCCGCTGCTCGTCGTCCTGGCGGGACCCTTCTACCTGCGCCGCACGCGGCGCGGTCTCGATCGGGAGGTGGAACAACGCAATGGAGGTGACTCATGGAATCGCACGTACGAACGGCGGGACGGCGCTTCACGCCATTCCCGTTCGGCGCGACCGGAATGAACAACTCCGGTCCTGAATCGCGGGAGCATCACATCGCAAACGGCGGTTCCGCCGAAACGACAGGTGCGGCTGCGGATGTCGCATTGCGGCGCCTTCTGCTGCCGATCGACGCCACCGAGCGTTCGCGCTGGGGCATCCGCTACGTGCTGGCCCGGCACCGGGCAGGCCAGGCCACGGACGTAGCTCTGCTGTTCGTCGGCGAGCCGATTACCGACTGGCAGGTACTGCGTTTCCGCACGCACGACGAGATCGCCCGCTTCCAGTCACAGCGTGCGCATTTCCTGCTCGAGGAGGCGGCACGACCGCTCGTACGGGACGGGATACCGGTTCGCGCGCTCTTCCGGGAAGGTGAACTCGCCTTCGAGATACTCGATGCAGCCGAACAACTGGAGTGCAGCGAGATCGTGTTGCCGACACCGCCTCCGCGCCTGCTGACCCTGCTTTCCGGCGACGTGGTGAGAGCAGTCCTGCGACGGCAGCGTGGAATACCGGTGGTGACCGTGGATGAGAACGGTATCCCGAACGGGCACCGTGCGGGCTAGTGCAGCGTCACCTCAGCGCCAACGCCGCCAACCTTCCGCCTTCATCCTTCCTTCAGCGCCTGTTCCATCGCGTCGAGCAATACGTCGGGATCCTGCGCGCCCGACACGCCGATCTTGCGGTTGAAGATGAAAAACGGCACGCCGCCGATGCCCGCGTTCCGCGCATCGACATCGGACGCCGCGATCAGGTCGCGATCGGCATCGCTTGCGAGATAGGCCGCAACCGCATCGCGGTCTAGCCCCGCCTTCGCGGCGACGCCGGCAAGGGTGTCGATATCGCTGAGATTGGCGCCCTCGACAAAATAGGCGCGGAACAATTCTTCCGACACCTCGTCCTGCCTGCCGTTCTGTTCGGCGTAATGGAGCAGGCGGTGGGCGGTGAGCGTATTGGGCTGCACCTCGATTTTGTCAAAGGCGAAGGAAATGCCGACCGTGGTGCCCACGCCGGCCACGCGGGAGTAGTTCCCGCCGCCGCGCGAGCCCCACTTGCGCTGGATGTATTCGGCACGTGGGATGCCGCTCGCGGGCAGATCGGGATTGAGTTGAAACGGAAGCCAGCGCACGGCGGGCTCTGCAGCATCGGGATGGCGCTCGCGGAACTTCTCCAACGCGGTGGTGAGCTTGCGCTTCCCGATGAAGCACCAGGGTCAAACCACGTCGGAGACGATGTCGATCTTCAGGCTCACGGAGATGTCCTCTATTTGCGATACCATTGCCGATGATACGCGAATTCGGGAAATCAATCATGGATCTGGGGATCACGAACAAGTTCGCGCTCGTCACGGGTTCGACGCTCGGCATCGGGCACGCGATAGCGGAGGCACTGCTCGCCGAAGGGGCGCGGGTCATCATCAATGGGCGCAATGACGCGACCGTGCACAAGGCCGTCGCGCAACTATCGCAGAAGGGTGAAGCGCACGGTGTCGCCGCTGATCTTTCCACCGCGGACGGCGCGCATAAGCTTCTGGATGCGATCCGTTCCTTGGGAGCCGTCGATATCCTGGTCAACAACGTCGGCTATTTCGAAGTGAAGAAGTTCGCCGACATTTCCGATGCCGACTGGCTCGACATGTTCCAGTTGAACGTGATGAGCGGCGTGCGGCTCACGCGTGCCCTCTTCCCGGGGATGCTCGAACGTGACTGGGGCCGGGTGGTGTTCATCGGCAGCGATCAGAGCGCGAAGCCCAACATCGACATGATGCACTACGCGATGACCAAGACCGCGCAGGTGTCGATCGCCCGCAGCCTGGCGGAACTCACGCGCGGCACGCGGGTCACGGTCAACAGCGTCCTCGTCGCACCAACCTGGTCGGAAGGGGTTGAAGCCTTTCTCGGCGAAGCCGCGACGACGCAGGGCAAGTCGGTGGCCGAGTTGCGAGCCGACTACTTCAGGACGACCGGCGTGAGTTCGCTGCTCCAGCGCTGGGCGAGGCCGGAAGAAATCGCGGCGCAGGTGGTGTTCCTGTGCTCGGAGCGGGCCTCTGCGATCAACGGCGCGGCGCAGCGCGCGGACGGCGGAATCGTGCGTTCGTTGTTTTGAGGCCGTGAATGCTGAGTGCCAAAGGGCAACGCACGCTGATTCCATGAGTTGGCGACTCGCGAGCCATGGGTCACGGGTCGGGGGGGATGACATGCGTCTGATACTGACGATCGCTGTGCTGTTCGGCATGCTGCTGATCGCAGGCTGCACGAAGCCGATTCCGCCCGAAAAAGCCTCCTACATCGGACGATGGCAGAACGAATCGGTCTTCCTGCTGATCACCCCAGAGGGCCGGGTCGAGTACCGGAAAGTGCGCGGCAGCACCACGACATCGCTCAAGGCTCCGATCAAGGAGTTCGTCGGCGACAACTTCGAGGCCGGCCTCGGCCCGTTCTCAACGACTTTCGCGGTATCGGAGCCGCCGCATCAGGAACAGGGGGTGTGGCGCTTGGTGGTCGATGGCGAGGTGTTGACGAAGCGATGAATTGTAGGTTGGGGTGAGCATCGCAAACCCCAACATGCGCCATCATGCGTTGGGGTGCGCTGCCCTTACCCCAACCTACCTTCTGTTCACCGTTCACTGTTCACTGTTCACCGTTCACTGGCTTGTACCGGTCCCTGAACTGCTCGCGCAATTGCGCCTTCAGCAACTTGCCGGTGGAAGTCCGCGGTATCGCCTCGACGAACACGAACGCGTCCGGCAGCCAGAACCTGGCGAACTTCGGCGCAAGAAATTCCCGCAGTTCATCCGGCGCCGCGGTCACGCCCGCCTTCAGCACGATCACTGCAAGCGGGCGTTCGTCCCACCGCGGATGCGGCACGCCGATCACCGCCGCCTCCGCGACTTTCGGGTGTCCCATCAGGGCATTTTCGAGATCGACCGTGCTGATCCATTCGCCGCCGGACTTGACGAGATCCTTGATGCGGTCGGTGATCTTGACGTACCCGGCGGCGTCGATGGTGACGATATCGCCGGTGCGAAACCACCCGTCCCGCGTCCACTGGCCCGATTCCGCATCGAGGTCGTGATAGCGCGCCGCCACCCACGGCCCGCGCACCTGCAACTCGCCCATGCTGGTACCGTCCCACGGCGCCTCGCCCGCCGCGCCCATGGCGCGCACCTCGAAAAACGGCAGCGGCACGCCCTGTTTCGCTCGCAATGCGGCGCGCGCATCGTCCGGCATCGCGCCCAGTTCGCGCTTCGCGAAGCTCACAAGACCGACCGGTGAGGTCTCGGTCATGCCCCAACCATGCACGACGTTCAGATTGAACCGGTCGAAGGCGCGGATCAGCGATTCAGGAACGGCCGCGCCGCCCACCACCATGCGCATGCCGGGCACGAGCGTCCAGCGCGCCGGTTCCTTTTCCAGCGCCTGGAGGATGCCCATCCAGATCGTCGGCACGCCCGCAGTGAGCGTCACTCGTTCGGTCTGGTACAGGTCGAGCAGATTGACGGCATCCAGATGCGGCCCCGGGAACACCAGTTTCGAGCCCATCATGACCCCGGTGAACGGCACGCCCCAGGCGTTGACGTGGAACATCGGCACCACCGGGCATATCGCGTCGGCGTGACTCACGCCCATGTAATCGGTCGTTGCAGTCGCAAGGGAATGCAGGACGATCGAGCGGTGCGAGTAGACCACGCCCTTGGGCCGGCCGGTCGTGCCCGAGGTGTAGCACATGCCGGCAGGATCGTCCTCGTCCAGAGCCACAGGAGTCAACGGAGTCGATCGGGCAATCAGCGCTTCGTAGTTTTCGTACTCTGCCGGAACGAACGATCCGGCTAACGGTACAACCATAATTGTTTCAAATTTCGTGTGCGCACGAAATTTGTCGTAAAGTGGCAGGAGCACGTCGTCCACGATCAGGAAACGGTCGCCGGCGTGGTTGGCGATGTAGGCTATCTCATCCGGGTGAAGACGAAGATTGAGCGTATGGATCACACCACCCGCGCACGGCACTCCGAAATACGCTTCCAGGTGCGCGTAGTGGTTCCACATGAGTGTGGCGACCCGGTCGCCGCGCTTGAGTCCCAGCATCTGCAGCGCCCCGCCCAGCGCCTGCGCGCGGTGGTGAAAATCCGCGTACGTGTGGCGGTGCAGCGTCCGGTCCGGCAGCCGCGACACGATCTCCGATCTCGCAAACAATCTGCCCGCGCGTTCGAGCACGTGATCGAGCGTCAGCGGGAAATTCATCATCGTGCTTCGCATGTTCCCCCTCCCTAACCCTCCCCCGCGCACAGCATGCGCAAGGGAGGGGATTCACCGAAGTTCGTCGCGGGCCAGCGTGCGAGCGTCGTCCGCATTCATGTCGGCGAGCAGATTGATGCCATGGGCCGCGAAGCGGCGCGTGGCGGCCAATGCGCGCGCGTCCTGCTCCTCGTCGAGCGCCCATTGGGCATGGCGCGCGAGGAGCGCGAGCCCGGCCGCGCGGCCGAGCGTCAGAGCGAAGCGCCGCGCGCCAGCCTCGCCCCGCCCTTCTCCGGCTGCGGCCGTCTGCCTGAGCCATGCTTGCGCCTGCTCCAGCGTCTGCTCGATCCGCGCGGAGATGCGTACCAGATCCGGTTCCTGCAGGCCCTGGAGAATGAAACCGATTTCCCGCTTCAAGGCGGTCTGTGCATCGTTCGAGCCGGCTACGCGCATGGCATCGAGCGCAAGAACGTTGGTCGTGCCCTCCCAGATCGGCAGCACCTGGGCATCGCGCAGGAGCAACGGCAGGCCGGTGTCCTCCACATAGCCCGCGCCGCCGAAAGCCTCGATCACTTCCGACAATACCGCCACGACCTGCTTCCCGGTGGTGAGCTTCGTCACCGGCGTGAGGAGTCGTAGCAGTTCCGCCTGTTCCGTGCTCGCCCGCCCCGCCTCGGCGCGCCCCAGCAACTCGACCACCAAGAACGTGAGATGGAACGCGGCCTCGAACTCCGCCTGCAATCCTGCGAGGGTATCGAGATGCAGCGGCTTTTCAGCCAGCGGCGCCCCGAAGGCCACTCGTTTTCTCGCAAAATCGCGCGCCAGCGCCAGGCCGCGCCGCATGAGCGCAACCGCGGTCACGCTGTTCCAGGTGCGCGTGACGTTGAGCATGGGCGCGATGTTCTTCACGCCGTCTGCGGTGCCGCATACCAGTTCCGCCGCCGTGCCATCGAGCGTCAGTTCCGCGGTCGGCACCTTGCGCGTACCGAGCTTGTCCTTGAGGCGATTGACGATAATGCGGTTCGGCCGGCCACGGGCGGTGCGTGTTTCCAGATAAAACAGCGCGAGTCCTTTACCGCCGGGCGGGTTGCCCGCGGGCCGGGCCAGCGTGAGCGCCATCTGCGAGGAAATTGCGGAGGTAAACCACTTGCGCCCGTAGAGCCGCCACTTGCCGCGCTCTTCGCGCGCCAGTGTCTCGGTGAGCCCGACGTCCGAGCCGCCACTCGCCTCGGTCATCCATTGGCCGCTGGTCCAGAACTCGGCCAGGTCGCGGGCGGTGAGGTGCGGCAGCGCGCGGTCGATGAGCTTGCCGTTCTCCGACGCAATTAGCGCGCTCGCCGCGCCGTCGGTCATGGCGAGCGGACAGCTATACAAATCCGCCGACGGCGTGAAGAGATAGACCAGCGCGAACTGATGCACGCGCGAGAACTGGCCATGTTTGCGCTCGTAGGCGGCGGCGACCAGTCCCTGCTCGGCTGCAATGCGCTCGGCGCGCCGCCACAAAGGCGAGACGTCGATGCGGTCGATCCGGTTGCCCCACGCGTCCCACTGGGTCAGCACCGGCTCGCTGGCGCGATCCGCAAGCTGCATTCGATAGAGATCGCCCCCGGCGAGTTTCCCCATGGCATGGAGCTCGGGCTCGATCTCGGCGAGCACCCCTGCCTCCAGCGTGCGCGCGAGATACGACCGCAGCACGCGGTCGTCCGTGTATTGGTTGCCCAGTTCAGGCGGAGCCTGGATGAAGGCCATCCATTATCTTAACCGCCAGGCTGCTGAAAGT
>JACQGN010000002.1 GCA_016199545.1 Betaproteobacteria bacterium
CACCGCATCTGCAACGACTGCATGAAGGCCTGCATCTATCAGAAGCAGGACCCGGTGAACATCCCGGAAGCGGAGACGCGCACGTTGAAGGACGTGCTCGAGCTGCCGTGGGGTTTCGAGATCTATTCCCTGCTCACGCGCTGGAATCCGCTCAACCTGCGCCGGCCTTGCCCGAAAGCGCCCAGCGGCAGGCGCGTGCTCGTGGTGGGCCTGGGGCCGGCCGGCTTCACGCTCGCGCATTACCTCATGAACGACGGGCACACGGTGGTCGGCATCGACGGGCTCAAGATCGAGCCGCTCCCGGGCGAACTGTGCGGCGTGAATGCGCTGGGAGCGCGCGCGCCTTTCCTTCCCGTGCGCGATGTGAATGCGCTCTACGAAGCGCTCGACGATCGCCAGATGGCGGGCTTCGGGGGCGTGGCGGAATACGGCATCACGGTGCGCTGGAACAAGAACTTCCTCAAGCTGATCCGGCTGCTGCTGGAGCGGCGGCGCCAGTTTGCGATGTTCGGCGGCGTGCGCTTCGGCGGCACGCTCACCGTGGACGATGCGTGGACGCTCGGCTTCGATCACATCGCGCTTGCAACGGGCGCGGGCCGGCCCACCGTACTCGAGATACCGAACGGGACAGCACCCGGCGTGCGCGCGGCGTCCGATTTCCTGATGGCGCTGCAGTTGACCGGCGCGGCCAAGCACGACTCGATCGCGAATCTGCAGATCCGTCTGCCGGCGGTCGTGATCGGCGGGGGGCTCACCGCGATCGACACCGCGACCGAATCGCTGGCCTATTACGTGGTGCAGGTGGAAAAATTCCGCAGCCGCTATGAGGCGCTGATTGCCGAGCGCGGCGAAGCTGCGGTGCGCGTGGTGTGGAACCGCGAGGAAGCGGTGACCGCGGACGAATTTCTCGCCCATGCGCGCGCGATCGAGGCCGAGCGCGCTCGTGCGCGCGAAGAGCAGCGCGAGACGCGCATCCTCGATTTGTTACGCTCTTGGGGCGGTGTCACCATTGCCTACCGCAGGCGCCTGATCGACAGTCCCTCGTACACGCTCAACCACGAAGAAGTGGAGAAGGCGCTGGAAGAGGGCGTGTCGATTGCCGAGGGGCTCACGCCGGTGCGCGTGGAGGTGGATGAGGCGGGCCGCGCGCGCGCGGTCGCGTTTAGCGTGCAACGCCTCGGCGCGGACGGCAAGTGGACCGAAGCAGGCAATACAGAGCTGCCGGCGCGCACGGTGCTGGTTGCGGCCGGGACGCAGCCGAACACCGTGCTCGCGCGCGAGCATCCGGGGCATTTCGCCCTCGACGGCAAGTACTTCCAGGCGTGCGATGCGGCAGGCGCGCCGGTCAAACCCGAACGCTCGACTTCCAAGCCAGTGCGCGCGGACGTGCTGCTAAGCCGCGCTCCCGATGGCCGCTTCATGAGCTATTTCGGTGACCTGCATCCGTCGTACTTCGGCAACGTCGTCAAGGCGATGGGCAGCGCGAAGCAGGGCTATCCGGTGGTGAGCGGGGTGCTCGAGCAGGTTGCGCCGGCGTCCGCCGTTCCCGACGCCGAGTTTCTGCGCGAGCTCAATGAAGCGCTGCGGCCGGTGGTGCACGAAGTGAAGCGCCTCACGCCCACCATCATCGAAGTGGTGTTGCGTGCGCCGCTCGCGGCGCGCCGCTTCGAGCCGGGACAGTTCTATCGCCTGCAGAATTTCGCCGCGCTCGCCACGCGCGTGGATGGCACCACGCTCGCAATGGAAGGGCTGGGGTTGACCGGCGCCTGGGTCGACAAGGAAGAGGGGCTCATATCCACCATCATCCTCGAGATGGGCGGCTCGTCGGACTTGTGCGCGAACCTGCGCCCCGGCGAGCCGGTGGTGCTCATGGGGCCGACCGGCGCCCCGACCGAGATTCCGATCGGCGAGACGGTGCTGCTTGCGGGCGGCGGTCTCGGCAACGCGGTGCTCTTCTCCATCGGGCAGGCGCTGCGCGCGGCGGGCTCGAAAGTACTCTATTTCGCCGCCTACAAGCGCGCCGTGGACCGTTACAAGGTGGAAGAAATCGAAAAGGCCGCCGACGCAGTGATCTGGTGTTGCGACAAGGCGCCGGGATTCGTGCCCGAGCGCGCGCAGGACCGCGCCTACATCGGCAACATCGTCGAAGCGATGGCGGCCTACGCGAGCGGCGCGCTCGGCGACCCGGCGATCGCCCTTTCCGCGTGCGACCGCATCATCGCCATCGGCTCGGATCGCATGATGGCGGCGGTGGCGCGCGCGCGGCACGAGATCCTCAAGCCGCATCTGAAGCCCGGTCACGCCGGCATCGGCTCGATCAACTCGCCGATGCAGTGCATGATGAAGGAAATCTGCGCGCAGTGCCTGCAGCCCCACGTGGATCCCCAGACCGGCAGTACTACCTACGTCTTCTCGTGCTTCAACCAGGACCAGCCGCTCGACCGCGTCGACTTCGCCGCGCTCGCGCAGCGCCTGCGCCAGAACAGCGTGCAGGAGAAGCTCACCGCGCTGTGGATCGATCGCTGCCTGCGCAGCGTGCGGTTGCGGCCCGAGCGCAAGGTCGCCTGAGAGTGCCTAACCTGAAGAAGCGCAGCACGTGCTTCATCAGGTTAGCCACTCTAAGTTTCGGCGGCCGCGCGCCGGACGCAGGTACGAAGGCCGCGCAGATCAGGCTCGTGGTAACGCTGCTCTACCTACTGGTCATCTATTCGTCGCTGCCGGTGAATTCGTTTCCGGATTTGTCTTAATCTTACTGTGTCAAGAAATAGCGGTTCCCTCCCCCTCGACGGGGGAGGGTTAGGGTGGGGGTGGAGCGTGCAGCAAGCGCAATGTTCTCACACCCATCCCAACCTTCTCCCGTCAAGGGGGAAGGAGTTGTTCGTGACACAGTAGATTAACGGCTACGTGTCCGGCGGATCGGGGGTTTTCTGACAGACGTGTTACGGTGACAAGTGCGGGCGCCCCGCGGGAGCCCACATGCATCGAAAGGAAGGTGCGTGATTACAGCCTTCAATTTCTACTACGCGCACGTGGGTCAGGCCGACGCCGTGCTGCGGCAGCGCCTGTACGCGAGCGCTGTCCGCGAGCAGATCGGCATTCCGCGCGGGGCCGTGGTCGCGCGCATATCCGGGGCGGCGGATTTGCCGGACGTGATCTGGCACCAGGACTTCGAAGATGTCGCCGCACACGAGCGCGACATGGACGCACGCGCCGCGAGCGCCGAGTTCGAGCGGGTGCGCGCCGGCATGCGCAAGCTCATCCGCAGGTTCGAGCGGCCGCTGTTCGAGAACTGCGACGCGGCTCCGAGCGGCGACGCTGAAGCGCGTCCCGTGGTAGCGCTCGACTGGATTTTCTGCGCCGCGGAGCGCGCCAGCGAGGCGCTCGGTGCGCTCCAAGACGTTGCACGCGGTTGCGCCGCGCGCGGTTTCGAGCCCCGTCGTTGTCTGCGGCTGATCACGACCGGCGTCGATCTGCCGGCGCTCCTCTGGATGCGCAATTACGTCGATGCCGCGCACGCCGAACGCGAGCGATCGCAGACGGCTGCGCACGCCACGTCGAGCGCGCTCTCCGGCATTGCGGATCGCGTCGAGCGCAGCGCGTGGCTTGTGCGCTGAGTCGCGCGTACCCTATAATCGACCGCACCCGATATCCAATTTCAACTCAGCACGCGGGCGGCTCATGAAGTCGGCTCTGTTCATCTTCACTGCCATCCTGTCGTTCTTCGCGATGATGCCGGCCGGCGCGCAAGAAGCGTATCCAAGTCGGCCGATCCGCCTGCTGATGCCGTTCGGGGCCGGCGGCACGGTCGATATCATGACGCGGCCGCTGGCGGCCAAGCTGCACGAGCAGTTGAAGCGCCCGGTGATCGTGGACAACCGGCCGTCGGCCGGCGGCGTGTTGGCCGCCGAGCTCGCCGCGAACGCGACGCCCGACGGCTACACGCTCTTCCTGGCGTCGTCGAGCGCGCTTTTCGTCGCGCCGGCGTATTACAAGAAGGTCAACTACGACCCGATCAAGGATTTCGCGCCGATCTCGCTGATCGCGCAGCAGCCGCTGCTGATCGTCGCGAACACGTCGCTTCCATTCCGCGACGTGAAAGGTCTGATCGCGTACGCCAAGGAGCGGCCGGGCAAGCTCAACTACGGCACCGTCGGCCTCGGGTCTACTAATCATTTCACCGCTGAGCTGCTCTCGCACGCCGCCGGCATCAAGATGGTGCTGGTACCGTACAAGAGCGGCGCGCAGGGCGTCGCCGCGGCGATCGGGGGCGAGGTCGAACTCGTGTTCACGCAGCCCAACACGGGGCTGCCGCACGTGAAAGCTGGACGCGTGAACGCGATCGCTACCACGGGTGTAAAGCGCCATCCGCTGTATCCGGACGTCGGCACGCTGGTCGAAGCGGGGTATGAGGACCTCGCGATCACGGGCTATTACACCGTCGTCGGTCCGGCAAAGCTGCCGCGCCCGATCGTGCAGCGGCTCAATAGCGAGATTCGCCGCGCCATGGAGAGTCCCGGCGTCGGCGACGTGTTGCGCAACCAGGGCACCGAGCCGGTGACGAGCACGCCGGAGGAGCTCGCGACGCTGATGAAACAAGAGACCGCGCGCTGGCAGCGTGCGGCCAAGTTGACCGGCATCAAAGAGAAATAACCGCATGCACGAACGCGAGACTTTCCGCGATCTGCTGGAGCGGCTGCGCGCCGCGGGCGAGCTCGAGGACATACGAGACCCCGTAGACGGCCGCCACATCGCGACGCTCGTGGATCAGGCCGACAAGGCGCTGCTCTTTCACAAGGTCGTCGGTTACGGTATCCCAGTCGTGTCGGGCCTGATCCGGTCGAGCAAGCGCGTCGCGATCGGGCTGGGGGTCGAGCGCTACGCCGACATCGAGGAAAAGCTCACCTGCGCGATCATGAATCCGATCCCGCCGGTGTACGTGGAAACGAGCGCGACGCGCGAAGTGACGCGCATCGGCGACGACGTGGATCTCTTCGACCTGCCGGTGCCGATGTCGTCCGTGCTCGACGGCGGCCCGATGATCACCGCGGGTGTGACTATCGTGCGCGACGGCGACGGCCTGAACGCCGGTATCTACCGGTTCCTGCTCAAGGAGCGGAACCTGACCGGCATCGACATCGTGACGCCGAACAACCTGCGCGCGCTGGCGCAGCGCGCGTACGAAGCCGGGAAGCCGCTGCCGATCTCGATCTCGATCGGCACGCACATGTACGAGTTCATGGCCGCCGGTTACCGCGCGCCGATGGGTGTCGACGAGATCTGCATCGCGGGCGGCTTGCGCGGCGCGCCTGTGCCGCTCTCCATGTGCGAGACGATCGACGTTCCGCACATCGCCGATGCCGAGATCGTGCTCGAGGCCGAGATCCTGCCGACCGGCTGGATGTGGCCGGAAGGCCGTTTCGGTGAGTTCACGCGGTTGATGGGCGGGCTCCACTGGAACCCGCTCGTGCGCATAAAGGCGATCTCGCACCGCCGCGATCCCATCTACTACGCGCTGCACATGCCGTGGGAAGTCACGTGGCTCATGATTCCCACCCGCTGGTCGCAACTGCGCGGCGCGCTGCGGGCGGCGGGCGTCCAAGTGAAGGACATGAACGTGACTTTGGGTGGCGCCGGTTCGTGGCACGTCGTGCTGTCGATCAGGAAGCAGTCGGGCGAAGGCAAGAACGCGCTGATGGCCGCGCTCTCGGTCGGCGACATCAAACACGCGGTCGTGGTGGACGAAGATATCGACGTCTACAACGGGCTCGACGTCGAGTGGGCGATCGCGACGCGCGTGCAGGCCGACCGCGACGTCTTCGTGATCTCCGGTGCGCGCGCAAAGCCGCTCGACCCGAGCCTGCCGGTAATGCCGGCGGGCGTGGTGCCGACCGGCGCGAAAGTCGGGATCGATGCGACGATACCGGAAGGCATCCCGCGCGAGCGCTACGAGCGCATCGCTTACGCGTACTCGGACGTGGCGCGATACGGAAGCTACAAGCTCGATCCCAAGGCGGCAGAAGCCGGCGAGCGCAAGCCGACCGGGGCGGAAGTTGCCGCGCTCGCCGCGCGCATCCTCACCCTGATCGGCGAGAAGCCGCTGTATTACACGCAGGTAATCGAGGCCTTCTCGGAGATGCCGCTCCAGGCGATCGCACGCGCGTTCGGCAAGCTCCACGTGGACGAGAAGCTCTGGCAGGACGCGGAAGGCCGCATGTGCGTGCGAGGCTCGAAGTTCGCCGCCGCCGTGCCGCGGCGATGAGCTACTACAACTTCGGCGCGCTCTACGATCCGCAGATCGCTGGAGACGGCACGGTGCTGATCGATGTCCTCGACTGGGACAACCCGCGTATCTACAGCCATCGCGAGATCGACGATCTCGCCAATGCCGTCGCGCGCGGGCTGCTGAAACGAGGACTCACGCGCGGCGAGACCATCGCCATCCTGTCGGCCAATCGCGCCGAATTCCTCGTGAGCTTTCTCGGCATCGTGCGCGCCGGCCTCGTCGCCGCGCCGATCAGCCATAAATTCCCGCGCGCAACGATCGAGTACGTGTTCCGCGACGCCGGTGTCAAACACGTGATGTGCGATGCAGCGCGCCGCGCGCTCGTCCCGGGGGGCCATGCCGTCACCGATTTCGACGAGCCTGGCGCGTTCGACGCGCTGCTCGATCGCGGCGCGTTCGACGCGGTGCGTCCCGCGACCGACGAGACCGCGCTGATCCTGTACACCTCCGGCTCGACCGGCACGCCCAAGGGCGTGCCCTTGAGCCATCAGGGACAGCTCTGGGCGACGCGCACCCGGATGAAGCGCGGCGGTCCGTTCAACGCGCAGCGCCTGCTCGTCGCCGCGCCGCTCTGTCACATGAACGGTCTCTGCACGACGCTCTTCGTCCTCGCCGCGGGCGCCAGCGAGGTGCTCATGCCGGAATTCGACGCGCGCCGCTATCTCGAGGCAATCGAGCGCTTCCGCTGCACGTGGTTGACCGGCGTGCCGCCGATGTTCGCGATGTGCCTGCGGGAGCGGGACCTGATGCAGAAGATCGACCGCTCGAGCGTGCGAACGGTGCGCATGGGATCGGCGCCGATTTCTCAGAAGCTCTGGCGCGCCGTCGAAGCGGCGTTTCCCAACGCGGCCATCATGAACAGCTACGGCACGACCGAGGCCGGGCCGGTCGTCTGCGGGCCGCGGCCAGACCGCAAGCTTCCGCCGACCTCGATCGGCTGGCCGTTCGAGGACGTCGACTTGAAGCTGATCGATGGGAACGGCCGCGAAGCGGAGGAGGGGGTGCTATGGCAGCGCACGCCCGCCAACATGAAGGGTTATCTCAACCTGCCGCAGAAGACGCGCGAAGTGTTGACCGAGGACGGGTGGTACATCTCCGGCGACGTGTTCCGGCGCGACGAGAGCGGCGCGTATTTTTTCGTCGGGCGCACCGACGACATGTTTGTCTGCGGCGGCGAGAACGTGTTCCCGAGCGAGGTCGAACATCTCCTCGAGCAGCATCCCGAGATCGCGCAGGCGTGCGTCGTGCCGGCGCCCGACGAGATCAAGGGCGAGAAGCCGTTCGCGTTCGTCGTGCTCAAGCCCGGGAGCCGGCTGACCGAAGACGAGATCCGCCGCTACGCGCTCGAGCACGGCCCCGCGTACCAGCACCCCCGGCAGGTGTGCCTGGTCGACGCGCTTCCGCTCGCCGGCCCCAACAAGGTCGATCGCAACGGCCTGAAGCAGCGCGCGGCCGAGCTGTGGCAGGAGACGGCGACGTGACGACCGCGCCGCGGAGCTGACACAACCCATGTCGCAAGCGATCGCACCGCGGCTCGCACTCGATCACACCGGCTGCATCGTCCGCGATCTCTCGGCCGGCGCCTCGCGCTGGGAACGACTCGGGTTCACGCTGACGCCGCTCTCGCGCCAGCGCGGCGCCGTCCCGGGACGCGAAGGCTTTCATCCATGGGCGACCGCCAACCGCTGTGCGATCCTCGGCCGCACGTACCTCGAGCTGATTGGCGTCGTCGATCCCGATGCGTTCAACCCTTGGGGGCGCTTCATCGAGCGCAACGAGGGCTTGCATATCTGCGCGATCCGCTGCGACGACGCCGATGCTACGTACGCGGCGCTCTCCGCGCGCACCGACGCGCTCCAGCCGCCGGTGCCGCGCGAGCGCATGCTCGACGTGGACGGCGAGACGCGCGCGATGCGCTTTCGCAACATCTTCAGCCGGGACGAGCGCTGGCCTGAAGCGCGCTATCTCGTGATCGAGCACCAGACGCCGGAATACCTCTGGCAGCCGCGCTACCAGCGCCACGAGAACGGCGCGCGCGATCTCGTCGGTGTGACGTTCGTCGCGGATGATCCCGCCACGCTTCGCCTGCGGCTCGACGCGCTCGGCGCCGCCGTCGCATTGCGCGGGGCGCGTGGCCTCGCCGGCATGCTGCCGGGCGGCGGCATGCTCCACGTAATGCAGCCGGGCACGTTCGCGGACGCTTACGGTTTTGCGCCGTCGTTACGCGCGGGCATGCACGCGATGGCAGTCGCGGTCGAGGACCTGAACGCAACGCGTGCCCTGCTGGAAAAGCGCGGCGTTTCGATGCGCGCGACCACAGGCGCCGTGTGCGTGTCGCCGGAGCACGCGAACGGGTGCGTGGCCCAGTTCGTTCAAGACGAGGAGACGGCATGAACGTCGGGCTCGATCACATTGGCGTCGCCATCAGGAACCTCGAGCGCGGCCGGGCGGCGTACGAGCGCCTCGGGTTCGCGCTCGCGCCGCCCAGCATCCACCGCGGCTCGCCGTCGCCGGGCGCGCCGGTGATCCCGTTCGGCTCGGGCAACCATTGCGCGATGTTCCGCAAAGGCTACCTGGAAGTGGTGGGCCTCATGGATCCGACGATCTACAGCAACATCAGATCGATGGTCGAGAAGTACGAGGGCACGCACATCGTCGCCTTCGGCGTTGCGTCCGCCGACGCCGCTTACAACGAGCTCAAGGGCCGCGGCGTTCCGATCCAGGCCCCGCGCGCGCTCGAGCGCGACGCCACCTATGGCCTCGCGGGAACCGACAAGCGCCGCGCGGCGTTCCGCAACATGTACTTCGACGCAGCCGCGTACCCGGAATCGCGGCTGCTTTTCATCGAGCACCTGACACGCGACGTGCTATGGCAGCCGCACCTGCTGGACCATCCGAACGGCGTCGTCGCGCTGCGCGACGTGTTCCTCTGCACGGCGGATGCTTCCGCCGCGGCCGAGAAGTACGCGGAGCTTTTCGACGTCGCCGCGACACGCTCCGCGGAAGCCGAGTGGCGGCTGCACATCCATCACGGCTACGTGTGGATCCTGACACCGGAGGCGTGGGCGCGCCGCGCACCGGGCGCCGCGACGCCGCCCCTGCCTGCGCCAACCGGCATCGGGTTCCAGGTGCAGGATCTCGCGCGCACGCGCGAGCTCCTTTCGCGCCGCGGCGTCGCGATCCACGATGGAACCGGATTTATCCGCGTCGCGCCCGAAGACGCGTGCGGCGCAACGCTCTTCTTTTTCGATCGGCCATGAAAGCAGCAGTCATTTACGAACATGGCGGTCCCGGGTCGATTCGCATCGAGCCGGATTTTCCGGACCCGGTGCCGGGCCCCGAGGATGTGCTCGTGCGCGTGCGCGCAACCTCGCTCAACTACCACGACCTTTTCACGCGGCGAGGCATGCCCGGCATCAAGGTGCCGATGCCGTGCATCATGGGCATCGACTTCGCGGGCGACATCGTCGAGACCGGATCGAACGTCCGCGACTGGCACGTCGGCGACCGCGTCCTGATCGATCCGGTGGACCGCGTGAATCTGGGCGGGCTGATCGGCGAGATGTGGCACGGCGGCCTCGCCGAGCTCTGCAAGGTGCCGACGCACCACCTCGTGCGCCTCCCGGATGACGTCGGCTACGAGGAGGCCGCGTGCCTGCCCGTCGCGTACGGCACGGCGCTGCGCATGATGTACACGATCGGGCGCGTGAAAACCGGCGAGAAGGTGCTGATCCTCGGCGCCTCTGGCGGGGTCGGCAGTTGCTGCGTGCAGCTCGCGACGCTCGCCGGCTGCGAGGTGATCGCGTGTTCTTCCAGCGCGGCGAAGCTCGAGCGGCTGCGCGCGCTCGGCGCCGATCACCTGCTCGACACGGCGAAGCACAAGCTCACCGAGTGGGTATTCGAGAAGTTCGGTAAGCCCCACCGCCGCCAGTTCACGAAGGGCGTCGACGTCGTGGTCAACTTCACCGGCGGCGATACGTGGGTGCCGTCGCTCAGGATCCTGCACCGGCAGGGCAGGCTCCTCACCTGCGGCGCGACCGCGGGCTTCGATCCCAGGGAGGACATCCGCTACATTTGGACCTTTGAACTCCAGGTGCTGGGCTCGAACGGCTGGATGCGGGAAGACATCGAGCAGCTTTTCGAGCTCGTGCGCGCACGTAAGCTCACGCCGGTCATCGAGCGGCGTCACACGCTGGAGGAGGTCAACGCGGCGTTCGACGCGCTGGAAAATCGCGAGGTTTTCGGAAAGGTGGTGGTGCAGCCATGAGCGACACGACGCCCGAGCGCCTCGACGCGCAGCAGCTCGCGGCGCTCAGAAAACGTCACCCCCGAATGATTGAGTCGGGGCGGGAATCCGGTGCCCGCGTTTAATCGATAGGCTTCGGCGCCGAGACGCCGAGCTTGTCCGCCCACTTCGCGAGCTCGGGCATGATGCCCGGATGGAGCGCGACGCCGCTCTCGAGCTGCTGCGCCCGCAGCGCATTGGCGGTATCTCCGGGCATGCGCACGCGCTCCACACCGGGCCGTGGTCGGCTTGCGCGGCACGTATCGGCGAGCCACGACGCCTCCGACGCGAGCGGCGCCGTTCCGGAGAAGAATTCGGGATTCATGACCTGGAGGAACACCGGCGTGCCGCCCTTGGCCGCTTCCGGGTTAGCCTGACTTAGCGCATTCGCTTCGTTTTTCGGGCTGCCACGCAGTGTCGCGCGGCGTAACTTATTGGTTTTGCTCAGGGCGCTGGCCGCGAATGGCGCGGAAGTGGCTGTAGTGAAGACCTTCGCTGTGGCGTGCGGCGTGCTGGCGCGGATAATCGTGTGCCAGGATGTTTCTGCGCGCGACCACTCGCAAGAAGGACGGCAAGGAGCACCACTACTTCAGCGTGGTGGAGAACAAGCGCGTGAGCGGGGGACGCCTGCTGCAGCGGCGCGTGCTGTATCTGGGGGAGATCAATTCCTCGCAGGAGTTCGCGTGGCGCCGCTCGATCGAAGTGTTGGACGAGGCGACGCGAGCGGTACGAACGCTCGCGCTGTTTCCCGAGGACCGTTGCGAAGGGGTCGTCCCGGACGCTTCGATCGTGCGCGTGAAGCTGGCGCAGTTGCGGCTGGAGCGGCCGCGGCAGTGGGGCGCGTGCTGGCTTGCGTTGAGGCTGTGGCAAACCCTGGGGCTCGATGCATTCTGGGGCGAGCGGTTGCCGCCCACGCGCAAAGGCGCGCGCTTCGATCAGGTGCTGTTGGTGCTGGTGGCCTATCGGCTGCTGTCGCCGGGCAGCGAATGGCGATTGCATCGGCACTGGTTTGAGCGCAGCGCGCTCGCTGATCTGCTGCCTTCCTACTCTTCGGGGGCTTTTAGCCACGCAAGCACCTGAGCCTTGGATATCGGCCTTCAAGCCGGCACGCAAGAATTCGGGTTCGTCACGCGGCGCGTGCGCCACCCCGAGGCCCCTCCACTGCTTTGTCTTTTAAGTGGCTTTCGCAAGAGCGCAAAACCAACCGTGAATTTGCGCTTCTCAAAGCAGTGAAGCGCTTCATATAGGAAGTGCAGCATGTCGCTCGTCAGCGCCATTGCCACGTGTGCGACAACATGCTGCTGATACTGCTCGGTCAGCCCGTGCCCTTTCATGAATTCGAGAATATCGACATTCTCGAATTGATCTTCGTGTCCCTGAACCGCTTTCCGGAAAGCGTTTACAACCTGATGCTGAATACCGGCACAGTCATACTCGACCAGCATATGGGCGATCTGGTCGTGCAAATGGAAGCAGAATTCGTGTGCCTTCCAATGCTTCTCGGGCACGTGCACGAGCCGCTCGGGGTCAATCAATCCGAGATTCTTTGCCTGGTGCACTTTGCGCATCACCTTTACCAAATTACGCCTCGCGCTTCGTCGGATCTGCCATAGAACGCGTGAACGGGCATGAGCTTCCTGCGTTCTGTTGAGTCCACAATTTAGCCGCTTGGGCTGTGCTATGTTGCGACGGACTGTTCTGGGTCGTTTGTGACCGTTGCCCGACGGTTGCTTGGGCGGCCAGAAGCTGTGCGTCGCGGCACGGTTTACAGCAATGATTTCGTGGGCAAGACCGTGGCTCTAAACCGAAAAATCGCGCGGATTCGAGCAGATTCTCGGGCATTACAAAGCATAGCTAGGTCCAACCCCAAACGGACCCGACCCGCCGCGCTATTTCAGCTTCTTCAACGCCGCTATGGCCTTCGCCTGATCGTCCGCGCTGTCGCACGCAATGTAACTCACGAACTTCCTGCCGATGGCAATTCCGCTGATGCCGCGAAAGCTGATCCCGGCGTCGCCAAGGGTGCGCGCGATCTTCGCTCCCAGGGCCGGCCGGTCCGTGCCTTCGATCCGCACGGAATAAATGGTCTGAGGGGTGCCCATGCCCGCTTCCCGGGCGGCGCGGGTCACTTTGGCGCCCTTGACTGGCGTCACAAACAGCATCCCCTTGCCCGGGTTTTCCGGGGTGCGCCGCGCGAACACCATTTCGAAGTTTGCGCCAGCCTTGGCGAGCGGCTCGAGCTTGTGGGCTACGCCTCCCGCGCGGTCGTCGATGCTCACCGCCCAGACTTCCGCCTTCGTCGCCTTGAGTGCCATAGCGTCCTCCTCTAGAGAATGGCCCGCGACCGATAATTTACTCCGATGGGCGCCCGCGCGATATGCTGCCGTCGCTGCGGCACTCTTGGGCCAAGGTCGACCTTCCAAGCGGCCGCTCAGGGTCGGGAGCGCCAGTTCAGTTTTTTCGGGAGCGGACGGTCAAATCGGAAGCGCTGATTACCACTTCATCAAATCGTTACTGACCGGTATGGCCGAGGAGCAGACGCTCCGGCAATCACTGCCGACCGTGTCAAAGGGGTCGTACGCTGCCGTTCATGGACGCCCGCTGCCGGATGCTGCCATCTCGCTGTCCGGCGAAAACTGGGGCACAATCGTGACCAACCTGTGCTACCAGCAGGCCGGTCAAGGATGACCATGCAGACGGACGGCGCCAGAAGGGGCGGCACTAAGACGGAGATCGTGTTGGCGGCACGGGGCGCAGCGCAAGGCTCCTATACCGCCAAGCAGGGGCAGTACCTCGCCTTCATCTACTACTACACGAAGATCCACGGGCGCTCGCCCTCGCAAGCTGACATGCAGGGCTATTTCCGGGTTTCGCCGCCCGTGGTCCATCAGATGGTCTTGAACTTGGAGAAGCTGGGGTTTATCGAGAGGACACCAGGCCAGGGCCGCTCGCTCAGGCTGCTGTTGTCCCGCGAGCAACTGCCGGATCTGGTGTGAGAGCATGATGGGATTATCGTGCCGCATGTTTCTGCTTGACCAGGACGACGGTCTGTATCGCCTGCCGAACACCAGATTCGAGCAGATGCTCCGGGATCCGGCAAGCTACCGCTTGCCCCGTTTCGCCGGTGCTCGGGTGCGCATGGCCGAGGTCGTCGTAGAGTGTCTGGACCGCCAGGCGATTCGCGTCATTTGGACCACGTTCGGTCTTCTCACCTTTGACGGCGAAGGGCGCTTTCGCTCCAGCGCATTCGACCGCCACCAACGGGCGCGCGCAGAACTGGCGTTGACTCCGCTGATCGCTGAGCCTGGGAGCGCAGCGACGGTCGTCGATGCAGCCAACCGCTTCGTCGCCCAAGGTGGGCGTTGGGCGCCTTCGAGAACGCTGGCGCGTCTCATTGACGAGGCCGCCCTGGGGCGAGTGAAATGCCCGCGACTGTAGGTCAGTCGTTACCGATACCTCGGGCTGGGCAAGCGGCTGCCCGGGAGCGTTCTCAGTAGGTGTTTCGGGGCTCCGCGCCTTGTCGTTTGCATTACCCCTGACTGCCTGCCCATCCCGTTGCGGAAGCTGTAGCGACACTCAGGCATTTCCCAGGTTATCGAGAAGTTCCAAGGCGCGTTTGGCGTTGCCCGACCTTGCGCGTATTTCGAATCGCAGCCGCGCGTCGTGGTTGGCCAAGGCAATAGTCGCCAGTTCATCGATCAGCTTGTTGACGCTGATCTTCCGGGCCTCGGCCAAGGCCTTCAGTCTCTCATGCTTGTCGTCGGGCAGGCGGATAGTCAGGGTCGACATGGGTAAGCCTCCAAACACTGTTCTGGCGTCAAAATTTTCAGCGACGGAAACCGCAGTTCCCCGCGCGCCAGATCGCGGGTATTGCGCGTTACGATCGCCATGGCGTTGCCCGCCACGGCGAGTTCCACCAAGTGGTTGTCGGCTTCGTCCGGCAGATTTGGCCGCCAAGCGAAAAATACCTCCACCCACCGGCACACGCTCAGAAAGCCGTCGAACATCTCGTCCCGCTCCCTGGCCGGGAGCAGCGAATCGCCCCACAGCGCTTTCCGCGACAGTACGTCCTCATATTCGGCAAACAGCGCTGCGCCGATCAACGGCTGGTATTCCCCGGCTAGACAGGCGCGCACAACACGACGTGGCGCACCGCCCTGCTTCAGCAACGAACCGACCAACACATTCGTATCCACAACCAGCGGAAGCACACAGATATGATAGCGCCGACGCCATCATCTCACAAGGCGCTTTGCGCGATAGACGCGTTTTGTGGCATGAAGGACAAAGCCCTATCACTTCGCCCCTTCTTTGCTCTTATTCCTGTGTTTCAGCAGACCATCACCGCGATAAACCACCGGCCATGAACTGCCGTAATAGGGTCACCGCGCTTTAATACCGGCGCGTTTCACCACGTCCGCCCATTTCTTCATATCGTTGAGCATGAATTGACGGAACTCTTCGGGCGTGCTGCTGACGGCCTCGGAGCCGTTGTTTCTCATGGTCTTGATGAATTCGGGCGACTTCACAAGGGACAGGATTCCGGCGTGTATCTTTGCAACCAGCGGGTTGGGCATCTTCGCCGGCCCCGCCACGCCATACCAGCCCACCACCTCGAATCCGGGCAACACCTCGCTAAGCGACGGGATGTCCGGCGCCGTCACGAGGCGCTTGGGTGTGCTCACCGCAATGGCACGCAGCTTGCCCGCGCGCACTTGACCAAACGCGCCCGTCAGCCCCATGAAGTTGAAGTGATATTCCCCGCCCAGCAGGCCGACGATTGCCGGCCCCGTCCCTTTGTAAGGAATATGCTGTGCCTGGAACCCGGCCATGAGCTTGAAGAGCTCTCCTGCAAGATGGCCACCGCTACCGATGCCGGCCGAGCCGATGTTGATCGGGTCCTTGGTGGTTTTGGCCCACTGCACGAATTCCTTGGCGTTTTTCACCGGGTGCGACGGGTTGACGACCAGCAGCAGGCCGCCCTCCGTCATCTGGGTAATCGGCGTAAAGTCGTCTACCGGGTGATACGGCAGCTTGGCAATGAGGGCCGCATTCACAGTGTGTTGATGGTAGGCCATGAACAGCGTGTGGCCGTCGGGTGCGGCGTTCTTGGTGATCTCTGCGCCATTCACACCAGAAGCACTGCCGCGGTTATCCACGATGGCCGGTTGACCCCAGGCCTTGTTCAGATGCGTTGCGAGCAGCCGGGCGAGAAAATCCGTCGTGCCGCCTGGATTCGCCGGCGTGATGAGGCGGATCGAGCGGCTCGGATAATTGTCCGCAGCCTGCGCGGGCGCCATCGGAATGGCCAAGCCCAACGCGACCAGCAGCAAAGGTAGTTTCTTACGGCAACCGGAAATGATATTCATTGCTTCTTCCTCGTTAAGCTTGTGGACTTAAGAATACCTCACTGTGAAACGCGCGCCTGAGCGTACGTAGAATGTGGATTTCAGTGAACTCGAGCTGCCCGTACCGACCGCGCATCCGGGCGTGCTCGATCCGGACAGGCGGCGATCCCGCCCGCCGCCCCTGGATGATCAGGGTGCGATGCGCCCGGTGGTCCTTGTCAATCTGCGAAATATCTGCGCGTTGGGGCAGAAGCTATCGTCGCCTTCGGCTTTTCCGGCGAGCCACCTGTCGCACAAGGCCTCGAACCGGCACTTTTGGCACCGGCTCCGCACATCTTGCATGATGGCCTCGGTGTCACCACGCCTGGCAACTTCGGGATCCACGCCGGCACGCGCGAGCATGTGCACCATGCGCCTTTCCGAGACAGCCGCCAGGTATCTAAAAAACCACACGACCAGGACAACGCTCACCGCTATCATGATGATGGCCACGCCGATCTCGAACAATGTTGGGTTCATGGTTCAGTTCTCCTATTGACAACGGTAAGTCCGGTCCCTACAACCCCTTCCGCTACCGGGGGCATGGGACACCCTTTTGCACACGGTATCGTCCGGCCGGAGCGGCGGCGCTGCTTTGAGATACATCAACAAATTGCGTGAATCGGCCTTATGTTCATGCCTGCTCCCGCCTCCCCGGGAGAAAACCGCGATCCAAGCTGGTGTTAACCTGTGGTATCAGAAGACCGGTCAAGGATGACCATGCAGACGGACGACGGTCTGTATTGACGGCCAGGAAAGTTCTTTACGCTCCGCGTTTGTGCAGGTCTACAGGCGATGTGTGCCGTCAAGTCTTGCAAGATTCCGGTCGAAGGTGCCGAGCGGTAAATGACCGGCTTTGCGGGCAATTTCCAGAACGAGACAATCGGAGAAGCCCAGTGAGGGGCGGGAGCGGAAATGATCCAACGCCAGTGCGACGACATCTGCATCCTGGAGCGTCAATTCCTTGTGATTCAGCATTCGGTCGATCGCGTTCGCGATCTGCGCCGGTGAGCGATTGTAAACCGCGTCGAGAACCCATAGCGTTTCTGCCAGCACGAGGTGAGACACCCACGCCCCTCGTGCAACAAACGCCTCCGCAGCATTTACCTGATCCGCATCGTCACGCACGACCAGTCGCACTAGAAGATTGGTATCAACGGCGTGCATGCTTCTGCCGGATGTGCTTTCTGATGCCTTCCTTCACGCTTGCGGATGCTTTTCGCTCGGGGCTGCCGTCGGGAAACAGCGCCGCGCGCACATCCGCTGAGGTGTGCCGCCCGGCTCTCCGGACGATAATCTCATCGTTCTTCTCGTCCCACTCGAGGATGGATCCAGGCCCGACCCCGAGTTTCTTGCGAATTTCGACGGGCACGGAAATCTGGCCCTGGGCGGTCAGTTTGGATTGGGCGAGCGGCATGGTTAGAACATTACCATGGTAATGTTACAGCGTCAACACGTCACTCATGCGTCGGCACGGCTTCGAAAGGACGTGAACGGCAGACCGTAGGGCAAGATACTACGATGCTAGACCTGACCCTGACCCAGGTTCCAGTCACGCCTCATCAAGACGGAACCCACGCCATCGGCGCCTGGTGACCGAACACGGTCTTCACGTCGATCACCGCGGGAACATCGGAGGCCATCGCCGCTTCGAACGCCTTGCGGAAATCCTGCGGTTTCTCCACCGTGACGCCGAAGCAGCCGAATGATTTCGCGACGCTCGCGAAATCCGTCGGCAGGAATTCGAAACACTCGCCCTTGTGGGTCTGGTCACGGCCCTGGTAGGCGATGTTCAGATTGCGCAGTCCCTGGCCGAGCGAGTGGTTGTTGTTGACGACGGTCACGGTCTTGATGCCGCGGCGCCGCGCCGTCTCCAGTTCCGGCAGATGGTAGAAGAATCCGCCGTCGCCGCAGAAACAGATCACGGGCCGCTCGGGAGCGGCGCACTTGGCACCGAGCGAGGCCGGGAACGACCATCCGAGCGATCCCGCGGCGCGGATGTAGCGCTGCGTGGGATGGCGCAGATAGACCAGCGTGCCGGACCAGAGCGCGGCGTAGCCCGTGTCGGCGACGAGGATTGCATCCTTCGGCAGCAATTCGGTCAGTTCACTGCAGATGCGCTCGGGGCGCAGCGGCACTTCGTCGGACGTGCGCGCTTTTTCCGCCTCCGCGCGCCATTCGGTGACGAATTTCATGGTGTGTGCGAGCCAGTCGTCGCGCTTCGCGGCGCTCGCCGCAGCCGCCAGCGCCTCTAGCGCGGCGCGCACATCGGACTGGATGCCGATGACGCGGGAATAGTTGCGGCCGATCTCCACCGGATCGAGATCGATCTGGATGATCGCGGCGCCGTTCTTCGGCATCTGCCAGTTGGCCGTCGTGTGATCGCCGGTATTGCAGCCGGCGTAAATCACCAGGTCCGCCTCGGCCACGACGTGGTTCGCGCAACTGCGGCCGTAGAGGCCGAGCGCGCCACGGTGGAGCGGATGGTCTTCCACCATAAGGTCCTTGGCGTCGAGCGTCAGCACCACCGGCGCCTGGATGCGGTCGGCGAACCGCGCGAGGGCTTCGGCGGCGCCGGAAATGGCCGCACCGCGGTCCGCGACGATCACCGGTCGCGCGGAGGCCTTGATGGCCGCTGCCGCCTTTTGGACCATGGCGGGATCGGGCGCAGGCCGGAACGCGGGAAAGCGCGTGTGCGCCTCATCGGCGACGACGTCGAAGGTTCCCTCAAGCGACGTGATGGCGTCGCCGGTAAGCCCCGCCATGTCGAGATGCACCGGCCGCGGTGTGCCGGTGGTCGCCTCGCGGAACGCCTGGCGCATCAGGTGCGGAATCTGCTCCAACGTGTCGATCTGGGCGTGGAACTTCGTCACCGCGCCGTAGAGCGGCGCGTGCTGCACTTCCTGGTACGCATTGCGGTACTGGAACGGCGCCACGTGGCGCCCGGAGATCGCGATCACGGCGGAGTGTCCGAGATACGGGTCCTGCATGCCGGAGGCGAGGTTGGCGGCGCCGACCGACTGCGCCATGCAGATGCCGGGCCGTCCCGAGACGCGCGCGAACCCGTCCGCCATGTAGGCGACGGCCTTTTCCGAATGGCCGAGGATGCGCTTGATGCCGACGTCTTCCATTTCGGCCAGCGCCCGGCGCAGGATCGCGTCCATGAAAAACACGTGCGTCACGCCGTACGCCTTGAGCGTCTGCGCAAAAAGGCGCGCGCCCGTCATCTTCTGAGCCATCGTTGTTCTCCCTGGGTTGCAGAAACGATAATCGGTGTCACGTCCAAACTGCGCTATGCTTGTTAGCAGCCTGTCGGATGCTAAGTCCGGCAGGCTGCTGGGGGATACGTGATATTGTAACCGCAGCGCGGCTGAGGGCTGTGCCGATGCCGGCAATGACGTTCGTGAGGTAACCATGAGAAGCCTACAATCGGTGGCAGGCGGTGTCCTTCTGGCGGGCGCCGCTTCGGGCGTATTCGCGCAGACTGCCGGAACCTCACCGGCGTATCCGGCGCGACCGATCCGCATCATCGTGCCGTTTGTGCCCGCGGGCCCCACCGACATCAACGCCCGCATGGTGGCGCAGAGACTCACCGAGGCGTGGGGACAGTCGGTCATCGTCGATAACCGGCCGGGCGCGGGCGGCATGCTGGGAACGGAGGTTTGAACTGCTGAGCCACATGGCGGGCATCCGGCTGACTCACGTGCCGTACAAAGGCACCCAGCAGGGATTGACCGACCTGCTCGCTGGCCAGATCGATCTCAGGACGCTGTCGATTCCGATCGCCGTTCCGATGATAAAGAGCGGCAAGGTGAGGGTGCTCGGCAACAACGGGCTGCGGCGCTCGCCGCTCATGCCGGACGTGCCGACGCTCGACGAGTCGGGTTTGAAGGGTTTCGAGTCGAGCAACTGGAACGGCATCATGGCGCCAGCGAGCACGCCGCGCGAGATCATCATGCGGCTGCACGATGAGATCGCACGCCGCGTGCTCGGTCCGGCGCAGCGCGAGCGGCTCATCAGGGAGGGTTACAACATTGCCGCTCTTGGGCCCGAAGAGTTTGCCGCGTACGTCAAGGCCGACACCGCGAAATGGGCGAAGGTCATCAAGGCGGCCAAACTCAAACCGGAGTAGACGCTGCCCACCCATTACCCATCTCCCATCACCCGCCACCAGGCAGAAGGCGCAGATGACACAAACCGCGAAGAGGGAACCGCCGTACTTCATGTATTTCCCCGGCAATTACCGCTGGTCGGCGGCGATCCTGAGCATGCTGAGTTCGGCGCCGTGGGGCGGCGCGGACGTGAGCGAGGTGGACAAGATTGGACGCCTGCTCAAGTCCGAGAACGCAACGGACGATGAAGCATGGTTTGACGCCTGCGTGAGGGTCGCGGGCGAAGTGCGCGGGCGCGCCGAGCGCTATGCGCAGGCCGGCTATGGCCATTCCGCAGCGCCGTTCTTCCTCCGAGCCTGTAAGTACTACCAGATGGGCGAACGCTTCCGCACGCCGAAAGACGAGAAAGCGCTTGATGCCTATCGCACCTCGGTGGAGTGCTTCCACGGCTTCGTTGGGCTCACCGACGCGAAAATCGAGATTGTCGAAGTCCCGTTCGAAGGCGGAAGCCTGCCCGGCTATTTCGTGCACGCGCAGGGAACTGCCGCCAACCGCACACCGTGCGTGGTGCATTTCGACGGCCTCGATATCACCAAGGAACTGCTCTACATGCGCGGCGTGCCGGAATTGCCCAAGCGCGGCATCTCGGTGCTGCTCATGGACGGGCCGGGCACCGGTGAAGCGATCCGCTTCCGCGGGCATTACCTGCGCCATGATTACGAGGTCGCCGGCTCGGCCTGCATCGACTACCTGGAAAAACGTAGTGACGTCGATTCGAAGAAGATCGCGGTGGTGGCGAACAGCCTCGGCGGATATTACGCGCCGCGCTGCGCGTCGGTAGAGCCGCGCTTTGCCGCGTGCATCGCGTGGGGCGCGATCTGGGACTATCACGCGACATGGAAGAAGCGCATCGACGCCGCATTCAACGCATCGATGTCGGTGCCCGGGCACCACATCAGTTGGATCCTCGGCGTGGACACCGTGGAGCAGGCGCTGAAGAAACTGGAGCCGTTCCGGCTCGACGGCGTAGTGCAGAAGATGCGCTGTCCGTTCCTTATCACGCACGGGGCGGACGACGAGCAAGTGCCGCTCGTCGACGCGCAGGCGCTCTACGACGCAGCCGGATCGAAGGACAAGACGCTGCGCGTTTTCACCGCGGAGGAGGGTGGCGCGCAGCACTGCATGCGCGATTACCTGAGCCTCGGCATCGCGGAGATGTGGAACTGGCTGGAGGACAGGCTCGTGCACAGGTGACCTGCGCATCTCGCCCGAGCCTGGCCCGCATAGTAGACTTCACGGTAACACCAGGCCCGGAAGCGGGATTAACAGGGGGGGATGAAGCATGAAGGTGTTGGTGAACGCGTTCGTCGTTGCAGTCTTGCTCGCTGCGCCCGACCTCAGCCACGCGCAGAGCTATCCCGCCAAGCCGGTCCGCATCCTGGTGGGCTATGCGCCGGGCGGCGGTGTGGACACCACGGCGCGTATGCTCGCCGCCGCGCTCGGTGAATTGTGGGGCAGTACAGTGGTCGTCGAGAACCGCCCCGGCGCGGCGGGCAACATCGCGACCGAGGTCGCGGCCAGGGCCATGCCCGACGGCTATACGCTGGTGTTGTGCAACATCGGCACGCACGGCATCACGCCGGCGCGCTTCGCCGGCAAGCTCAACTACGATCCGATCGGGGATTTCGCGTTTCCATCGATGATCGGCGGCGTGCCCAACGTTTTCATGGTGCATCCTTCGATGCCGGCGAAGACGTTGCGCCAGTACATCGCTTATGCGAAGGCGCATCCGGGCAAGGTCAACTTCGGTTCCTCCGGCGTGGGCGGCTCGCCGCACCTGTCGGTCGAACTGCTGAAGATGATGACCGGCATCAACATCGTGCACGTCCCGTACAAAGGTGCAGCGGCTGCGCTTGCCGACGTGATGAGTGGGCACATGGAATCGTCAGTCGGCAACCTTGCCGGTGGTCCGCTCGGCGCCATCAAGGCGGGCCGCGTGCGGGCGCTGGGTGTAACCTCGACGAAACGCAATCCGCAGGTGCCCGAGGTGCCGACCTTCGCGGAGGCGGGAGTGCCGGGGTTCGACGTCACCGGCTGGTACGGAATCTGCACCCAATCCAAAGTTCCGCAGCCGATTCTCACCAAGCTCAACCAGGACCTGAACAAAGTGTTGAACGGCGCCGCATTGCAGAAACGCCTCGAAGCTCAGGGCGTCGCGGTCACGCCGTCCACGCCCGAGCAGTTCGTTGAACACGTGAAAAAGGAGATCGCGAAATGGACGAAGGTGGTGCGGGACGCGAAGCTCCCGGGAGAATAGCGCCGTGGCAATCGTAGGATGCAATAACCAAAGGGCATTGCACCGTGTATCGCGTGTTGCCCGGTGCATTACACCTGCGGCTGATGCGCCCTACGTAGCTGTGTACGAGACGGTTGAGAGGGGAATGGTGAGACAGAGGAGAATGAGTCTTTGAAGGCGGCTGTACTGCACGGCGCGGCGGACCTGCGCTATGAAACGGTGCCTGAGCCCGCGCCGCGCGTGGACGAGGTGATCGTCAAGGTTCACGCCTGCTCGATCTGCGGTTCCGATCTCCATGCGTTTCACGGCAAGCATCCCCGTCTCACGTTCCCCCGCATCCTCGGCCATGAATTCGCGGGCGAGGTGGTCGTGGCCGGAGCGGGCGTGACGGGCGTTCCGCTCGGCCAGCGCGTGTGCTGCGACATCGACATCTTCTGTGGAAAGTGCGGCCCGTGCAGCGAAGGGCGCACGAACATCTGCGACAAGCTGAGAACGATGGGTTTCGATCGCGACGGCGCTTACGCCGAGTACGTGGCGGTGCCGTCGGCGAACCTCTACCCGCTGCCTCAAGACGTGAGTTACGACCAGGCATCGGCGGTGCAGGTGCTGGGCATCAGCTACCACGCGGTGGCGCACCGCGTGAAGCCCCGCATCGGGGAACGGATCGCGGTGATCGGGGCCGGCCCGGTCGGGCTCGGCGCGGCGCTCATTGCAAAGTCCATGGGTGCGGAGGTCACGATCTTCGAGCTGCTGGGCTACCGGATCGCGCTTGCGCGCAAACTCGGCGTCGAGCGCGCGCTCGATCCCTCCGCCCTCGACGTGCGGGCCGAAGCGCTCGCGCTGACAGGCGGCCGCGGCTTCGACAAGGTCGTCGAGTGCGTCGGCGGATTTCAGGACGAGACCGTGCAGATGGCGGCCGACCTCGTGAAGCGCGGCGGGAAAATCACCGTGGTCGGCACCTTTCCCGAAAACAGGGTCACGATCCCGATCGCTTACCTGAAAGACCGGGAGATCGACATCAACTTCTCGCGTGGGAATTTCCAGGCCTTTGCGCCCTGCCTCGATCTGGTTGCGACGGGCGCGGTCGATCCCGAGCGCTATATCAGCCACCGGTTTGCGCTGCCTCGCGCCGCCGAAGCGTTGCGTCTGCTGGAAGCGCGCGACGTCGAGGCGCACAAGATCGTGCTGCACCCGCAAGAAGAATAATGTTGGGAGCGGGGCATAGCCCAGATCGAGAATGTGGGTCAAGCCGCGCGATTACGCACCCCCGCGTTCTGGCCGCAACCGGGAGGGAAAGTGTGCTGAGCTACGGCCTTCAGCGCTCCTCGAGCACACGCAGCTCCGTATCCGCCGTGCGCAGGCGCCTGGAGAGCGCGAAAGCGAGGTACTCGAAAATCTTGCTGCCAAGCGCCGGATTCGCGCGCGCGAGCTCTTCGAAGTTCGCCCGGGAAAGCACGTAAAGGTCCGCATTCGTCGCGGCCTCTACGTCTGCGGAGCGCGGCTCCCGGTCGAGGAACGCGAGTTCGCCAAAGAAATCCCCCCGACAGAATGTCCCGAGATGATGGCGTTTGCCCGCGTCCAAGGGCAGTAGAGCGTGCATGCGGCCGCGGCGCACAAGGAATATCTCGTCACCCAGCTCGCCAGCGGAGCAGATACGCCTCCCCGCCGGGACGTGGAGTTCGGTCACGGCGCGGCCGAGCTCGGCGATCACGTCGGGCTCCAGCCCATTGAACAGCTCGATCTCGCCCAGCATAAGCGGCGGCTCCTCGTCCTGGGGTTCCCAGCCGGCTGCGGCAAGTACCTTGTCCTCCATCCACTCAATCGCACTGTCGCGCGTGTCGAAGACGCGGATGCCGCCTCCCTTGCGTACCAGCCCGAGCTGTCCCATGTAATCCTCGATGTCCTGGTGAGTGGGCAGGCTTGACGGCATGCCGCTGAAGAGCAGCTCGCCGCCGCGCTCCTCGAGCCGTTCCTTGATCTGCTCGAGCAGGTGCGCGGCGGTGTAATCCATGGAGTGCACGTGGCGCAGGTCCAGAAGCAGGTAGCGCAAGGTTCCGAGGTACTTCTCCAGGTCCGAGAAGAACTGGTCGGTCGTCCCGAAGAAAAGATTGCCGCGCAGCTGCACCATCAGCGCCTGCCCGGCGTGCTCGTTCAGCAGCTTGCGTTCCTCGGCCAGGCGCCGGCGCTTCGAGTGCATGCCCAGCAGGTCGACCTTGCCCATGATCACGGATGCGCGGATCTGGTCGCGGATGAACAGCAGAATCGCGAGCACGATGCCCGTCACCGAAGCGGCGATGAGTCCCACCTGAGCGACGACCACGACCGTGGCAATCACGGCGAAATCCACGCGCGTGGACGGATGCAACAGAAGGCGGAAGATCTCCCGGTCGAACATGCGCCACGCGACGACCAGAAGGAGGCCGGCCAGCGCGCCGATCGGCACCCACGCGATGAGCCCGCCCAGCACCAGGAAAGCGGCCACGACAAACGTGCCCTCCGCGACCCCCGACCACAGGGACCTGCCGCCGCTCGTGATGTTCACCAGCGTCGCGCCCATCGTTCCCGCGCCCGGCATTCCGCCCACGAACACGGCCGCGGTGTTCGCGGTCCCCTGCGCGATCAGCTCGCGGTTGGAATTGTGCCGGCGGCGCGTGAGAGCATCGAGAACGACGCCCGTCTTGAGCGTGTCGATCGAGAGCAGCACCGACAGCGTGAGCGCAGATACGAGCACCAGCTCGACGTCGTCCGGACGCACCGCGGCGAGCGAAGAGAGGCGTGCGCCGACGGTCTCGATGAACGCGCCGGGGGCCTCGATCGGCCCGATCACGAGTGCATTGCCGGCAAGCGTCAGCAGCGCCGGCTGGAACATCGCGAGCGCAAAGTAGGCGGCAATGCCGGCCAGCAGTCCGATGATCGCCGCCGGGACTTTCCGGGTGAAATGCGGCGTGATCGCCATTACGACGATGGTCACCAGTCCCACGGTGATGCTGGTCCAGTTCCAGAGCTCGAGCGAAGCGAGACCCTGGCCGAGCGCGACGCCCTTGGGCAGGCCGAGCAGCTTCGGCAGCTGACCGACGGCGATGATGACCGCTACGCCGGACAGGTAGCCGCTTACCACCTGGTAGGGGATGAACTTGATCAGCCGCCCGGCACGCAACGCGCCATAGCCCACCTGAAAGATTCCCGAGAGTGCCGCGGTCACCGCAAGCAGCATCGCGACGCGGTCAGTTGCCTGCGGGCTCTCGGCCAGTTGCAGGGCGAGCGCCGAGAGCACCGCCGCAGCCGGTGCGCACGGCGCCGTGATGAAGCCGCCGTTGCGGCCCACCAGCGGCGCGACGATACCCAGCACGGCGGCGCCAAGTATGCCCGCCAGCGCCCCTTCGCCGGCGTACTCGGGCCCGATTGCGGTGTAGACCAGCACGCCAAAGGCGATGGAGGAGGGCAGTGCGACCAGCATCGCCGCGAGCCCGCCCCAGAGGTCGCCGGGCGACCCCTTCACGCCGGGTTGTTGCGCCTTCGCCATGTGCTCGCTGCCGCAGTTGGCACAGTCTACCTTGAACTGTATCGCCGGGGCAGTGATCCAGCTTGCGAAAAAGCGCCGCCCGCAATGGAATTGCGAGCCGGGTAAGATTCGCGGAGAGGTTCGAGCGGCCGACCGTATCATTCCTCTCCTACTTTTCTGGCCCGGCCCGGTAGAGCGAGCGTGGACATCCTGATTCGCGGCGGCACGATATTCGATGGCAGTGGTGCGCCTGGCATACGCGGTGATGTGGGGATCGCGGGCAGTCGCATCGCTCGCGTGGCGGAACGTATCGACGGGCATGCGGGCCGGGTGATAGACGCCAGCGGGCTTGCCGTCACGCCCGGTTTCATCGACATCAAGACGCATTCGGACTTCACGCTCCCAATCAATCCGAAAGCCGAGAGCAAGGTTCGCCAGGGTGTCACCACCGAAATCATCGGCCATTGCGGCTACTCGGTGGCGCCCTGTCTGCCTGGCAAGGTGGAGCTGCTGCGCGACTACCTGTCGCCGAGTGCCCCGTGGCTGCCGTTCCGGGAAACGAGTTTTCCTGCCTACCTGAACACCTTCCCGGCGACCGCCGTCAACGCCGGCATGCTCGTCGGCCACAATACGCTGCGTCTGATGGTCATGGGGATGGACGAACGGGCCCCGACCCGGGGCGAACTCGATGCAATGGTGACCCTGCTCGAGGACGCGCTCGGGGCCGGTGCGCTGGGGTTCTCGTCAGGCCTGTTCACCGCGCCCGGCTCGTATGCGAGGCCCGAGGAGATGATCGCGCTGGGGCAGGTGCTCAAGCGCCACAATGCGCAGTACTTTACGCATTTGCGCGACGAGTCCAACGGCGTGCTGGAAGCGGTCGACGAGGCCATACAGTTCGCGGAATCCTGCGGCGTGCACGTCGAGATCGTGCATTTCAAGTGCTCGGGCCTGGACAACTGGGGCAAGGCCGCGACCGCACTCGACATGCTGAGGAGGGCCCGCGACCGCGGCCTCGACATCGACTGCGACGCCTACCCCTATGCAGCCGGCAGCAACCCGCTCAAGAACCTGATGCCGCAATGGGTGCAGGCAGGCGGCGTGGACGCCATGCTCGAGCGATTGCGCCTTCCCGGGTGTCGCGACCACATCCGCTCCGACATTACGCGTGACGGCCTCAACAATTGGGGGCGCATCCCCTCGTGGGAATGCGTGCAGGTTTCGATCTCTCCCCATCTGCCGCAGTTTGCCGGGCGCACCCTCGCGAGCATTGCTGCCGAGCGCGGGCAGGACCCGATCGATACCGTATGCGATTACCTGGTTGACGACAGGGGCGCTACCCGCGTGCTCGTCAGTGCGATTTCCGAGGACGACATTCGGGAGATCGTCCGCGCGCCTGAAACGCTCGTGGGCTCCGACGGCAATTGTGTCGCGACTGACGGCACGGTGAGCCAGGGGATGCCGCACCCGCGCTTTTACGGCACGTTCCCGCGCATCATCGCTCGTTACGTCGCAGCCGAGAAGCTGCTCCCGCTGGAACGCGCCATCCACAAGATGACGGGTGCGACCGCCCGTGCCCTGAAACTCGAGGACCGCGGTCTGCTTCGCGAGGGCTGGCGTGCCGACATCGCAATCTTCGATCCTGCCGATTTCAGGGACCGCGCCACGTATCTCGACCCGCACCAGTATCCGAGCGGGGAGCGCACGTGCGTCATGATCAACGGCGAGATGGTCGTTGATCACGCGCATCACACTGGTGCGCTGCCCGGCGTTGTCCTGAGGCGCGCGGCGGATGGCAGGGTCCGATAGCAGATACTCCTGCCGGGAAAGATGCCGGGCAACTGGAACGCGGAAGCGTCGCAGTCGGGATGCGGCAACACGGCCTGTCCTGCGAGATTCGGCTGGTCAGCGAACATTACCCGGCGGGCGCAAACCGATCCGGAGGAAACCTCACGAACCCTTGTGCGTCCCTAGGATTTCAGGGCCTGCACCACTTCGTCCGGATCGGGGAAACGGCGGGCGCGATGCTTGGAGAAAATGAGTTTGCCGTCGGCGACGACGTCGAACACGCCGTCCGTGCCCCTGATGAGTTCGGGCTGCACTCCAAGCTTCGCGGAGATTTCGGCCGCCAGACTGGTAGCCTGAGGCAGATAGTTTCAGCGTACGCAGTAGGTTATCGTGATCCGCATGGTGGGCCTCCAGACTCGCCGGTGAACGTCCAATCGGGCAGGGAATGGACGGTTCCGCTGAATGCATTGTGCTCCAGCGTGTGAGCGCCTTCAAGCCGGTTGCGCACACGAGTACGCGGTAGATCGGGCGCCTGCTCCCGCTTCGGGGTCGCGTCCATCGGCAGAAGCCGACGGAACCTGCTCCGCCCGCCGCGTGCCCGGGGTGAGGGCCGAGCGGCGTTACGTTGCTGCGCAAAGCTCGGTAGAATTCACGTAAATGGCTGAACAGGCGCACAGCGAGAAGAACGTGCTCGGCGGGCCGCTCATGGCGTGCAGCTTCGCGCCGTTGACGGGTTACTTTCGCGACGGTTGCTGTGCGATGCGCGGCGTCGAAGGCGTCGCGCATCTCGTCTGCGTCAAGGTGACGGACGAGTTTCTCGAGTTTTCGCGCCAGCGCGGCAACGACTTGAGCACGCCGCGCCCCGAACTGCGCTTCCGGGGGCTCAAGGAGGGAGACCGCTGGTGCCTGCACGTGCTGCGCTTCGTGGAGGCGTTGAGCGCGGGCATGACGCCGCAGGTGGTGCTCGAGTCGACACACGAGAGCGTGCTCAAGTTCGTGCCGCTGGAAGCGTTGAAGCTCCACGCGCTCGACCTGCATTGAAGGGGTGAAGGGTGAAGGGTGAAGGGTGAAGGGGGCAAACATGGCGGCTAACGAGACGCTCGGTGCGTACAACATCGCCGATCTGCGGGAAATGGCGCGGCGGCGCCTGCCCAGAGGCATGTTCGAGTTCGTGGACCGCGGCACCGAGGACGGCATCGCGGTTGCCAACAACCGCGCCGCGTTCGAGCGCATCCAGTTCAGGCCGCGCACGCTGGTCGACGTCTCGGGCCGCAACCAGGAGATCACGCTCTTCGGGAAGAAGCAGCTCCTGCCGATCGTGGTCGCGCCGACGGGCACCGCGGGGCTGCTGTGGTATGACGGTGAAATCGGTCTCGCGCGCGCTGCCGCCGCAGCGGAAATTCCGTGCGGAATCTCGACTAACGCGATGACCTCGATGGAGGCGATCAAGGAGCGCGCCGGCGGCCGGCTGTGGTTCCAGCTCTACATGTGGTCGGACCGGAGCCAGTCGCACAAGATGGTGGAGCGCGCGCGGGCCGCGGGGTACGAAGCGCTGATCGTCACCGTGGACGGCGCGGTTCATCCGAACCGCGAATTCAATCACCGCAACGGCTTCAGCATGCCGATGAGGTTGAACGCCCGCCTGGTCGCCGACGTGCTCCGGCATCCGCGCTGGCTTGCGGGCGTGTTCCTGCGCTACGCGCTCACCACCGGCATACCGAGCTTCGAGAATTACCCACCCGAGGTCCGCGACAAGCTCACCGCGCCGACCTTCAAGCGCTCGACGCTGAAGAACGAGTCCCTTACGTGGGACGATCTCAAGGTGCTGCGCAAACTGTGGCCCGGCCCGCTGATGGTCAAGGGGATATTGCATCCGCAGGACGCGGTGAACGCCGCCGACTGTGGGGCCGATGGCGTGATCGTGTCGAACCACGGCGGACGCATGCTGGACAGTTCGATGGCGCCCATCGAAGTGCTGCCGCAGGTACTGGATGCGGCGGGCAAGCGGCTTACCGTGCTGGTGGACAGCGGTTTTCGGCGCGGGGCGGACGTCGTGAAGGCGCTTGCACTCGGCGCGAAGGCTGTACTGATCGGCCGTGCGACGCTCTACGGCACTGCGGTGGGAGGCGAAGCAGGCGCGGCGCGCGCCATAGGCATCCTGCGCGAGGAGATCGACCGAGTGATGGCGCTGGTCGGCGCACGCAACGTGGCGGAGCTTTCACGCGAGTTTCTGCGCTTTCCCGATCAGGTCACGTGGCCCTCTACCCAAACACCCGCAAGGGATAGTATGGTCATCACATACCCGCGGGCAGCAGGCGCGTAGCGCGCGGCCACCCGATGCGTCACGCACGCATCGGGCAGCAGACTTCAGTTACTGTCAGCGCCAGCCGCCGCGCCCACCCATGCGGCCCGGCCCGCCGGGTCCGCCCATCCCGCCGAAGGCGAGCCGCTGGTCGGCGACCGCTTTCTGCTCGGGCGTGAGTGTCTCATACAAGTCTTTCACCGCTGCGCTCATCGTGTCGAGGTTGGTAGCGCGCTGCTTTGCGAACGCGGCGCGTTGTGCCAGCCGCTCGGGGGCGGTCTGACTCGTGGCCGTAATTGCCGCGCGTTGGGTCTGCATCGTTTCGACCTGCCCCTTGGCCTTGGCAGCGAATGCCTGCCATGCGGAATCCTGGTCGGAAGTGATGCCGAGTTCAGTTTTGAGCGCGGCGAGTCTGCCATCCACCATTGCAGCGGGCGAGAAGCCCGCCCCGCGTCCCGGACCTTCACCCCTCATGCCCGGACCCATTGCGCCGCGGCCGTAGCCCGGACCGGGGCCGTAACCTTGACCCCTGCCATAGCCTGCGCCCGGCCCATAGCCTTGACCGGGCCCGCCTTGAGGGCATGCTCCGGGCCCAAATCCAGCTTCCGGAGGAGCCGCATAAACCATGCCTCCGGCCGCGAGTGCTGCGACGGTTGCCAGACCGATCAGTGTTTTGCGAATGCGTGTCATGATGATCTCCATTCGGTTGATTGAGCCAATAGGAATTTGTCGGGAGTAAGGGCGACAAATTCCTGGCGGTTCCCATTTCAGCACTGCGATGTAACGCCAGAATGTCACGGACAGCCTTTTTTGTATCGCCGCCTGTCGCCAGGCGGAGTTGTTACACTGCGATACAAATTTTCCGCGACACTCGCCCCGCCATCGGGGTATAGATGCGCCATGACACCGCAGGACCACATACTGGTCGTTGACGACGACGCCGAAATCCGCAGCCTGCTGCGCGAGTATCTGCAGAAGAACGGTTACCGGGTGACGGTGGCGGCCGACGGCAAGGGCATGTGGGCGGCACTGGAGCAGGCGCAGCCCGATATCGTCGTGCTCGACCTGATGCTGCCCGGGGAGGACGGGCTGACGCTGTGCCGCAACCTGCGCGCGCGCTCCGCGCTGCCCATCATCATGCTGACGGCGCGCGGCGAGGAAACCGATCGCATCGTCGGGCTCGAAATGGGCGCCGACGACTACCTCGCCAAACCCTTCAATCCGCGCGAGCTGCTGGCTCGAGTGAAGAGCATACTGCGTCGCGCGCGGGCGCTGCCGCGGAATCTCGATCCCGACGATGCGCGCACGATCCGCTTCGCGGGCTGGACGCTGGATGTCGCCACGCGCAACCTGCGCTCGCCCGCCGGCGTGGTGGTGGCATTGAGCGGCACGGAGTACAAACTGCTGCGCGCTTTTCTAACCCACCCCAACCGGGTGCTCAACCGCGACCAACTCATCGATCTCATGCTATCGCGCGATGCCTCGCCGTTTGACCGCAGCATCGACGTGCAGGTGAGCCGGCTCCGCCACCGGCTCGGCGATGGTGCGCGCGAGGCCGGCATCATCAGGACCGTGCGCGGCGAGGGTTACGTGCTCGCCGCTGCGGTCGAGGTGGAACCGTGATGCGACTGCTGCCACAGTCGCTCTTCGCGCGCATGGTGCTGATCCTGCTCGTCGGCCTGTGCCTCGCGCAGGTGCTGAGCCTTGCCGTCCACTGGCGCGAGCGCGGCGAGTTCACGCAGCGCGTAATGGGCATGCGCTCGGGGCAGCGCATCGCCGACATCGTGAAACTGCTCGATACCTCCGCGCCCGCGGATCGCGCCCGGATCGTGAGCGTCCTCGACTCGCCACCGCTCAGGATCTCGCTCGACGCGGCAGCGCTCGCCGCGGCTCCGGTTGAAGACGACAAAGCCGAGATCGCGGCGCAGTTCGCCTCCAGTCTGCGCCGGCTCCTCGGCGACGACCGGCCGCTCAGCGTACGGGTGCTCGATGCGCCGGCATGGGGGCCGATGGCGCCGGGGATGAAGGGGCCGGGATACGGAAAGATGATGGGCGGTCCCGGCGCGATGGGAGGGCCAGGCTTCGGGGGCGGGCCGGGAGTACACGGGCCGGGCGGGGGTCCGGGCATGGCGTTCGTGGTGCAGACACGGCTCGTCGACGGTGTGCCCGTCACCTTCGACTCGCGCCAGCCCGCCGAGACGGTGGGTTTGCCGTGGCGCATGCTGGCAAGCCTTGGGGTGCTCCTCGCGGGCGTGGTCGTGCTCACGCTCGTCGCGGTGCGCTGGGTGACGCGGCCGCTGAAGACGCTGGCGCAGGCCGCGGAAGATCTGGGCCGGGACATCAATCGCCCGCGGCTCGATGAAAGCGGACCGCTGGAAGTGAGTCGCGCCGCCCACGCGTTCAATACCATGCAGGGGCGGCTTGCGGGCTTCATCCAGGAGCGCACGCGGATCTTCGCGGCGATGTCGCATGACCTGAAAACGCCGATCACGCGGCTGCGGTTGCGCGTGGAACTGCTCGACGATACCGGACTGCGCTCGAAGTTCGCGAAAGACCTGCAGGAAATGGAGGCGCTGGTGATGACCACGCTCGACTTCATGCGCGGTCTGGACAACGGCGCGACCGCTCAGCCGATCGACGTGGGCGCACTGCTCGAGAGCCTGCAGCAGGATGCGCGCGAGGTGGGCGGCGAAGTGCGTATCGAGGGCGTGGCGCTCACGCCGTTCCACGGCAACCCTCAGGCGCTCAAGCGCTGCGTCGGCAACCTCATCGACAACGCGGTGAAGTACGGGAAAGCCGCGACGCTCCGGGTCGAGGACGCGGCGGACGAGTTGCGCATCCGCGTGCGCGATCAGGGGCCGGGTATTTCGCCGGCCGAACTCGAGCAGGTATTCGAGCCGTTCCATCGGCTGGAGGCCTCCCGCAGCCGGGAGACCGGGGGCACGGGACTGGGGCTCAGCATCGCGCGCAACATCGCCCGCGCGCACGGCGGCGACATCGTGCTGTGTAATCTCGCCGCAGGCGGCCTCGAAGCGACGCTCACCCTCCCGCGCCGCTCCTTGCAGCCGGTGCTCAATACCGCAAGGCATTAGCCACGGAATCACACGGAACGACACGGAAAAATCAGAAAAACTTCCTGCCAACGTGCGCCACCCCCTGGTGACGCAATGTGGTTTTGTAAGCCGTTGTTCGTCCGTGTGCTTCCGTGTGTTTCCGTGGCTGAATTGGATTTTATAAATCCCTACTTGAGCTTGTCTTCGAGCCAGTCACCGACGACATCGACCGCGCGCGTGAGGTAATCGCGCTGGCAGTGCTGGGCGCCGCCTTCCTCCGCCGTGAAGATGCGAAACGTCTTGTCTTTCGAGCCGATCGCATCGAAGAGCTTCTGCGCTTCCTCGGTCGATACCTGCGCGTCCTCGCCGCCGTGCGTGAGGAGGAACGGGCATTGCACTTTCTGCGCCACGCCGTCGAGGCGGAAGCCCTCGATGCGCCTCAACGCCTCGTCAAACGTCCTGACACCACACGCCCACAGCAGATGATCGGCGGGCACGGGAAGCGCTGCCTCCTTCAATCGTTCCAGGCGCCGTTTCCAGGTCGCGTGATAATCCCAGATCGCACCCCACGCGACGCATGCCTTGTAACGCGGGTCCATCGCGGCGCAGCGTGGCGCGTAGTAGCCGCCGAGGCTCATCGCCACGATGGCGACGCGGTTGATATCGACATCATTGCGCGTGGCGAGATAGTCGAGCGCGGCGCTGCCCGCGACCTCGAAGTCCTCGCGCAGGTACACGCCGCGAAAGCGTATGGCCTCGCCCTGGCCCGGGCCGTCCACCAGCAACACCGAGAAGCCGCGGCGCGTGAAATCCGGCGTGCCTCTCAAATATTGCATCTCTTTCTGCGTGTCGAAGCCGCCGAAGCGCACGATGCAGGGCGCGCGCGCGGAGCCGGCGTTCTCGGCGTGCACGAAGTAGGCCGGAAATGACCCCTCCTTCCACGGAAGTTCGACCACCTCGATGCGCGGGCGCGTGGTGAGAGCGGAAAACTTACGGAAACAGTCGAGCGAATCGCGGTACACCGCCAGCGCCTGCTCGTCCTTGGGCTGGCGGAAGTGGTCGGCACACTGGTAGTAGAAATTCGAGCGCAGGTAGTTCGCCGCCGCCGTCACCTTGTGGCCGTGCGCTTCCGCGTCTCGCGCGCGCGAGCGCAGCAGGTCGCCGCCGCCGCGCCAGGCCTCGAACCACGCGTCGTCGTCGCCGACCTGATCGCGCAGGCTGCGGCCGATGCGATCGACTTCGGAGATGTCGGAGCCGCCGTATGGCGCCGTGCTCAGTATCGCGAGCATCTCCGCCGACCAGCGGTAATTTCCGGGGTAATACGTGAAGTGCTGCGGCGCCTTGCTTGTGGGTGCGTTCAAATTCGCCTCCTGAGAGTGGAAGATGAGATGCGGGACGTAAGATGCGCGATTCCGATGAACGTGTCCAAGAGCACGTAACAAGATGATTTCGTCAACCTCATCCCGACCCTCCCGGGGCAACATGATGCGGTTGCCTCCCTCACCCCTAGCCCCTCTCCCGGGGGGAG
>JACQGN010000126.1 GCA_016199545.1 Betaproteobacteria bacterium
GCAACGAGGCGCAGGAGCGCTACGTGCTTGCCGTTTCGCCGGAGAATCTGGCGGACTTTTCGGCCATCTGCGCGCGGGAGCGCTGCCCGTTTGCGGTGGTCGGCGAGGCAACCGCGGATGGACGCCTCACCGTGAACGATCCGGCGTTCGGCAACACGCCCGTCGACATGGAGCTGTCCGTCATGCTCAACAAGCCGCCGCGGATGATGCGCGACGTCGTGCACGAACGGCGCGAACTGCCCCCTTTCGATGCGCGCGAGATCGACCTCCGGGACGCGGCGTATCGGGTGCTGCGGCTCCCGGCGGTGGCCGACAAGACTTTTCTCATCGCGATCGGCGACCGCACCGTGGGGGGGCTCACCGCGCGCGACCAGATGGTGGGCCCATGGCAAGTGCCGGTGGCGGATGTCGCGGTCACGCTGATGGGCTACACGACTCACCTTGGCGAAGCGTTTGCGATGGGCGAGCGCACGCCGCTCGCACTGATCGATGCGCGGGTATCGGGGCGCATGGCGGTGGCCGAGGCCATCACCAACATCGCAGCGGCGCCGATACGCAGCCTTGGCGACGTGAAGCTGTCGGCGAACTGGATGGCGGCGGCCGGCCATCCCGGTGAAGACGCGGCGCTCTACGACACGGTGCGGGCGGTGGCGCTGGAACTGTGTCCGCAGCTTGGCATCAGCATACCGGTGGGCAAGGACTCCTTGTCCATGAAAACCACGTGGACCGACGCCGGCACGCGCAGGGAGGTGACCGCGCCCCTTTCGCTAATCGTGTCGGCGTTTGCGCCGGTTACCGACGCACGCCGCACGCTGACCCCGCAATTGAGGACCGGGTGCGGGGAGACCGATCTCATCCTGATCGATCTCGGCGTGAATCGATGCCGGCTTGGCGGCTCGGCGCTGGCGCAGGTGTACGGCGGGCTCGGCAACGAGTCACCGGATCTCGATCAGCCAGATGTGCTGAAGCGTTTCTTCGAGGCCATGCAGGCGCTCAATCACGAGGGCCGCCTGCTCGCGTATCACGACCGCTCGGACGGGGGGCTGTTCGTGGCGGTGTGCGAGATGATGTTTGCCGCGCGCTGCGGCGCCGTGCTCGACGTCACCACGCTCACCGCCCATGGCGCGCATGCGGCGCTATTCAACGAGGAACTCGGGGCCGTGATCCAGGTGCGGCGCACCGACACGCCGGGCGTAATGAAGGCTCTGGCCGGCGCGGGCCTCGGTGGCGGCATCTGCCACGTCATTGGGGAGGCCACCGCCGGCGACATGTTGCGGATCGCAGCCGGCGGCCACGAGATATTCAGCGACTCGCGCGTGAATCTGCAGCGCGCGTGGTCTGAAACCACCTGGCACATGCAGATGCTGCGCGACAACCCGGAATGCGCGCAGCAGGAATACGACCGGCTGCTCGACCCGGGTGATCCCGGCCTCAATGTGAGGCTCACCTTCGATCCCGCGGATGATATCGCCGCGTCGTTCATTGGCAGCGGCGCGCGCGTCAGGGTCGCGATACTGCGCGAGCAGGGCGTGAACGGACAGGTGGAGATGGCGGCGGCATTCGACCGCGCGGGCTTCGAGGCGGTCGACGTGCACATGAGCGATATTATCGGTGGCGCCGTGAGCCTCGCGGGATTCAAGGGCTTCGCGGCGTGCGGCGGTTTCTCGTACGGCGACGTGCTCGGAGCGGGGGAGGGGTGGGCAAAATCGATCCTCTTCAACGAACGCGCGCGCGCCGAGTTCGAGGCTTTTTTCCAGCGCCCGGACGCCTTTGCCCTCGGCGTGTGCAACGGCTGCCAGATGATGAGCAATCTCCACGAACTCATTCCCGGGGCGGAGCACTGGCCCCATTTCGTCCGGAACCGCTCGGAGCAGTTCGAAGCGCGCTTTGCGCTGCTGGAAGTGCAGGCGTCGCCCTCGCTCTTCTTCGACGGCATGGCGGGGAGCCGCATCCCGGTGGCAGTCGCCCACGGCGAGGGCTACGCCGAGTTCGCCGCCGCGGGTGAGCTTGAAGCAGCGCGCCCGCTGGTGGCGTTGCGCTTCGTCGATAACCACGGACGCGTGACCGAGACCTATCCGGCCAATCCCAACGGCTCGCCGCGGGGCATCACCGGGCTCACCACAGCGGACGGGCGTTTCACCATCCTGATGCCGCATCCGGAGCGGGTGTTTCGCACCGTGCAGAATTCATGGCACCCTGACGGCTGGGGCGAAGACGGACCATGGATGCGCATGTTCCGTAACGCGCGCAAGTGGGTGGGATGAAATCCCCCGCCGGCCTCGGGTGGCCGGCTGCCCCCTTTGAAAAAGGGGGCAGTGAGCACCGTGACATGTCGGCGCATCGTTGTGCTCGGCCACCTACCCCCTTTGAAAAAGAGGGTAGTGGGCGTGCGACTGCCAGGCGCGCATTGGAAGCGGAGCCGGCTGTCCTCTTTTTCAAAGGGGGCGGTGAGCGCAGCGAGCGGGGGATTGGATTGTGAACGACCGCGATCCAATCGACCCGCCGTATTACACCGAAGAGGAACTCGACGCGCTCTACGAGCAGGATCCGGTGCGGGCGCTCAGGATTTCGCGCGAACAGCACCAGTTGAAGGAGCGCCTTGCAGCGCATCGGCCAATGGATGCGGACGCGTCGCTGCCCACGGAACAGGAGATCCTCACGGTGCTGGACGAGGCGCGCTCCATCTTGTTACGGGATGGAGGCGATCTCGAATTCGTCGGCCTGGAAGGCAACGTGCTGCGCGTGCGGCTCAAGGGCAACTGCGCGGGATGTCCTCGTTCGGCGCTCGACCTGAAGCACGTCGTCGAAAAACTCGTGCGCAACCGCTTTCCGCAGATCACCGCGGTCCAGAATACGTTCTGATCGCGCTATTCGATCTTCGCTTTGGTGCGTAGGTCGGTGACCGCCTTCTGCACCAGTTGTTGCTGCAGTCCGCGCTGCAGGTTGGCCTTGACCTCGTCGAATGCGGGCGCCTTGAAAGGGCGCTCGTCGTCGAGCCGGATCACGTGCCAGCCGAAGTTCGACTGCACCGGCGCCTCCGTCATCTGGCCTTTTTTGAGCCTGACCAGCGCGTCGGCGAAAGGCTTCACGTAGTTGGTGGGGACGGCCCACTCGAGTTCGCCGCCCTTGATCTTCGAACCCTGGTCGCGCGAGCGCTCGCCGGCGACTTTCTCGAAGACTGCGCCCTTCCTGATCTGGGTAATCGCCTCCTTCGCTTCATCCTCCTTTTCGACGAGGATGTGGCGCGCCTTGTACTCCTTGGTGCCGACGGCGGCTCTCTGGCGCTCATATTCCTTCTTCAGCGTATCGTCGCTGATCGGGTGAGCCTTGAGATAGTCCTGCACGAACGCGTTGACCAGAATCTCCTGGCGCTGGAGCGCGATCTGGGCGGCGACGGCAGGATTCTTTTGAAGCCCCTTCTTGAGCGCTTCCTGGGCAATCACCTCCTGGTTGATCAGCGTGTTCTTGATGCTGTCGCGCATCTCGGGGGAATCGGGCTGGCCGCGAGCGGTCTGGGCCTGCACGACCATGTCGAGGTGAGCCTGCGGGATGACGACGCCGTTTACCTTGGCGACCTGCGCATGGCTGTCAAAGATGGCGGCCATCAGCATTGCGAGTGCGATGGCGGGAAATATGCGATGGAGTGTCATGGGGTTTCCTGATAGCGACAAGATTAGATTTCCTCGGGTGCGTACGCCTTGATGGCGAGCGCGTGTATTTCCTTTTTCATCATCGGCGCCAGCGCATCGTAGATCATGCGATGCCGCGCCTGGCTCGGTTTTCCGCAAAACGCCTTGGACACGATGAGAAGGCGGAAATGCCCGCCGCCCTCCCTTGCGCCGGCGTGACCGGCATGCTGCGCGGACTCGTCGAGAACTTCCAGCGATTCGGGTTGCAGGCACGCCAGGTGCTGCTCGATGCGCTGCGCGACGCTCACCGCGGAAATCCCTTGCGGAATGGCTTTACCGTGACATTAGCGAAAACGCCAGTCGTCACATACGGGTCCTCGGCGATCCACGCTTGCGCGTCCGCCAGCGAATCGAACTCGGCGATGATCACGCTGCCGGAATATCCCGCCGGCCCCGGATCGGGGCTGTCGATGGCGGGGCACGGGCCCGAGATCATGAGACGCCCGGTGTCCTGCATGGCGGTCATGCGCTCGTAGTGCCTGGCGCGCACCGCGGCGCGCCGCTCCAGGGAGTCGGGAACATCCTCGGCCACGATCACGTACAGCACTACTTGCCTTCCCCGTGGCGCGCGTAGCGCATCAGCATGAAAGTCTGCACGAACGCGAGCACCACAGTCAGCGCCAGGGTGCCGAACACCTTGAATTTGACCCACACATCGGTGCTGAAGCCATGCGCCACCAGCAGATTGACGACGCCCAGCACGCCGAAGTACATGACCCAGTTGATGAGCCACCGCGTCCACACACGCTCGGGCGCGTCGAAGTGCGGTTCCATCATTAACTTGATCGGGTTCTTGCTGAAGAAATAATGCGACACCAGCAGCGCGCCGGCGATGATCCAGTAGACGATGGTCGGCTTCACCTTGATGAAGCGCTCGTCCTGCAGGAGCAGCGTGAGCCCGCCGAAGAACATGATCGCGCCGAAGTTGATCCACATCAGCCGCTCGACCTTGCGGTGCTTCAGCCACGACCAGGCCACCTGAAGCACGGTGGCCGCCATCGCGGCGCCGGTCGCGAAGAAGATGTCGACGAACGCGTAGCCGGCGAAGAAGACGATGAGCGGAAAGAAGTCGAAGAGAAACTTCATAGGGCGGGTATTATAACGGTAGCCGGTAAGCAGTGAGCAGCAAGCAGTTGGCGGTGGGCAGCGAATGCGGTATTCCGCTTACCGTTCACGACTTTGTGTGGTCTTTCTCGAACTTGAGCGAGGCCGAGTTGATGCAGTAACGCAATCCCGTTGGCTGGGGGCCGTCGTCGAACACGTGGCCGAGATGCGCATCGCAGCGGCTGCACAGCGCTTCGGTGCGCCGCATGAAGAAACTGTTGTCCTCCCCGGTCGCGACATTATGCGCCACGGACGGCTGCCAGAAGCTGGGCCAGCCGGTGCCCGAGTCAAACTTGTGCTCGGAGCGAAAGAGTTCGGCGCCGCAGCACACGCAGCGGTACATCCCGGCCTGATGGTTATCCCAGTATTGGCCGCCGAACGCGCGCTCCGTGCCTTTCTTGCGGGCGACCTGGAACTGCTCGGCGGACAACTGCTGCTTCCACTCGGCGTCACTCTTGACGATCTTGTCGCTCATATGCCCTCCAAGCTCCCGTTCATCATTCCGCATTCATCATTCCGCATTCATCAAGACCTTCCCCGGGTTCATGATGTTGTGGGGATCCAGCGTGCGTTTGAGCGCGCGCATCAGCTCAAGTTCCACCGGACTTTTGTAGCGCGCAAGCTGCGCGACCTTGGCGAGCCCGATGCCGTGCTCCGCGCTGAAGCTGCCGCCGAAGCGCTGCAGTATGTCGTAGACCACCTGCGCCACGTCCTGGGCGTCCTGCGCGGCAGGATCCGTGCGCAGCCGCCCCGGGACGAACGCGTTGAAGTGCAGGTTCCCGTCTCCCAGGTGGCCGAAGCAGATCACTTCAACGCCCGGAAACCGCTGCTCCAGCGCCGCTTGCGCCGCGGCGATGAAATCCGGGATGCGGCTTACCGCCACCGAGATGTCGTGGCGGTATACCATGCGAGGATCCGCGCGTGCTGCCAGCGGGATCGCGTCACGCAAACTCCACAATGACTCGCTCTGCGCCGTTGACTCCGCGATCACCGCATCGGCGATCAAAGTGATCTCCGCGGCCGCGGCGAGCGCGCTTTCCAGCCCGTGACGCAACGCATCACTGGCGCGGGCGTCGCCAAGCTCGACGAGAACGTACCATTCATGGCGCTGCGGCAGCGGATCGCGCGTGCCCGGCATGTTCCGCAATACCAGGTCGAGACAGCGGCGGGAGATGCCTTCAAATGCGGTGACGCTGTCCCCGCAATGGCGCCGCAACAGGGCGAGGAGTTCGACCGCCTGGCGGGGGGACGGCACCGCGACCCAGGAGGTGACGTTGGCGCTCGTGCGGGGGAAGAGCTTGAGCACTGCCGCGGTAATGATGCCCAGCGTGCCCTCGGCGCCTATGAAAAGTTGCTTCAGGTCATACCCGGTATTGTCCTTGCGCAAGCTGCGCAGACCGTCCCAGATGCGCCCGTCCGGCAGCACCACTTCGAGCCCCAGCACGAGGTCGCGCGCGTTGCCATAGCGCAGCACGTTGGTGCCGCCAGCGTTGGTGGAGAGATTTCCCCCGATCTGGCAGCTGCCCTCGGCGCCGAGGCTCAGCGGAAACAGGCGCCCAGCTTCGGCTGCAGCCTCCTGTATCGCCGCCAGGATGCAGCCCGCCTGCGCGGCGATGGTGTTATTGAGCGCATCGACTTCCAGTATGCGGTTGAGGCGTCCGAGCGATAGGACCAGGTCCGCGCCGCCTGCACGCGGGACGGCGCCGTTGGACTGCCCCGTATTACCGCCCTGCGGCACGAGGGGTGTGCGCGTTTCGGCGCAGATGCGCACCACAGCAGCGACTTCCTTGACGTTTCCCGGCCGGACGACGGCCAGTGTTTTGCCACGATAGATGCCGCGCCAATCGGCAGTAAACGGCTCGACATCTCGCGGCTCGGTCAGCAAACCGTGCGGGCCGACTACCGCGCCGATGCGCTCGATGACGGATGGGGTGGTGCGGGGTTGCGTTACCATTGTGTGATTGTGACACGGTTGGGCCGCACGAAAATGTTGCACTGTGTCAAGAGCGGGCCGCAGACCGTTTCCGAAGGCTGGCTCGACAACTCCCGGGCCGCCGGATACAGACAACCGCGGAAATCTTGGGTAAGATGTGCCCGCCGATGCAACGACCCACGCCCCCGGAAGTCGAACCGCGCCAGCGCGACGACATCAAGAGGAGTCCGGTGCGGACAGGAAAAAAACGTGATGTCGGACAATCCACAAACGGGAGGACACGTCCGTGATGGCTGATCGCATCATACTTGGGGTTACGCTCGTTCTGGCCGCACTTTATTTCTGGGCAACTCAGCAGATTCCGTCGCTCGAGATCGGGGACCCGCTGGGACCCAAGGCCTTTCCACGGCTGCTGGGCATCGGGCTGCTCCTGACCGCTGCGCTGCTCGCCGTTGAAATGTGGAAGGCGCGCCACGAGAAGCCGGCGCCCGCGGAACCGGGGTCCATGGTGCATTACCTCGTGGTGGGGGGGGTCGCAGTCTGGACGTGGCTCTACTTTTACTCATTCGAGCCGCTGGGCTTTATCATCGCCACGGTGCTGTACCTGCTGGGACTCACAGGCTACTTCAACCGCGGCAAGTGGATTGCCAATGTTTCGACCGCGATCCTGTTCCCCGTCTTCACCTATTTGATGTTCACCAAGGGGCTCGGGGTCAGCCTCGCACGCGGCGTGCTGCCGTTTTAGGGAGGAATCATGGATACCCTGACGCACATCCTCAACGGCTTCGCGGTCTGCCTCCAGCCGATCAACCTCTGGTACACCTTCCTCGGCGTATTCCTGGGCACGATCGTTGGCGTGCTGCCGGGCATCGGCCCCTCCGCGACCATCGCGCTGCTGATTCCCGTTACCTTCGGCATGAATCCGACTTCGGCGCTCATCATGATGGCTGGGGTCTTCTATGGCACGAAGTACGGCGGTTCGACGACCGCGATTCTGATCCGCACCCCGGGCGAAGCCGCTTCGGTGATGACAACGCTCGACGGCTACGAGATGGCGCGCAAGGGCCGGGCGGGCGCGGCGCTTGCGGTGTCCGCCATCGGGTCGTTCATCGCGGGGACGCTAGGCGTGGTCGCGCTGACGATCTTCGCCCTGCCGCTGGCATCGATGGCGCTCAAGTTCGGGCCGGCAGAGTATTTCACGTTGATGCTGTTCGCTATGACGGCAGTGGCATCGCTGACCGGCAAGTCGCCCGCCAAAGGGTTGCTCGCCACCCTGTTGGGACTGATGATTGCCACCATCGGTATCGATCTGCAGAGCGGGCAGCCGCGCTACACCATGGGGATCGCGGAGTTCCAGGACGGGGTCGGGTTCGTGGTGGTGGTGGTCGGAATGTTCGCGGTGTCGGAGGTCCTGCGCGGCCTGGTGGACATCCAGAGAGGCACCGGGGCGAAACTGCTGCCGATTTCCGGCAAACTCTGGCTCACGAGGGAGGAGTGGAAGCGCTCCGTCGGTCCGATCTGGCGCGGCGGCGTCATCGGATTCATCATCGGCGTGCTGCCGGGCGCAGGCGGCACGATCGCGTCCATCCTGTCCTACACTACCGAGAAGCGGCTGTCCAAGTATCCGGAAGAATTCGGCAAGGGCGCGATCGAAGGCGTGGCGGGTCCGGAAGCGGCCAATAACGCGGATACGGCCGGCGCGCTGGTTCCACTGCTGACGCTGGGCGTTCCCGGCGGGGGCTCCACGGCGGTGCTGCTGGGCGCTTTCATCATGTACGGCATCCAGCCGGGGCCGCTGCTGTTTCAAAACCGGCCGGACCTGGTATGGGGCCTCGTTGACAGCATGTACATCGGCAACATCATGCTGCTGATCCTCAATCTGCCTTTGATCGGGTTGTTCGTGAAACTGCTGCTCATTCCGATCGGAATTCTGTATCCGTTGATCGTGTCGATTGCCGCGATCGGCGCCTACGGCATCAACGGCAGTGTCCTCGACCTGTATCTGATCCTGTTATTCGGCGTGCTCGGGTACATTTTCGACAAGGTGGACATTCCGGTGGCGCCGCTGGTGCTGTCGCTGGTGTTGGGCGGCATGATGGAACAGTCGTTCCGGCAGGCGATGACTATCTCGGGGGCGAATCCCAAGATTTTCTTCAACAGCACGATCACGATAACGCTTGTGATCATGTCGGTCATTTCGATCGCCGTGCCGTTCGTGATCCCGCGGATCAAGGCGATGCTCAAGTCGGACGAGGCGTAGCGGCCGCGTATGCGCGGTAAATCTGTCGCCGTATTGCGGCACACGGGCTCGACGCAGGGTTACTAACGGATGGTGCACCCGGTCACCCTGATCGCCGGTGACGGCATCGGTCCGGAGGTCACGAGCGCGACCCGCGACATCGTGTCCATGCTTTTGATTTTGGAGAGCAGATGAGTGCCGGCACGATGTTCGAGAAGATCTGGAACCGCCACGTAATCGTGGAGGATGAGGGCGAGTTGCTGCTGCACGTCGACCGCGCGCTGATCCACGAAGGTTCGTCGCACGCGTTTGCGAAGCTCGAAGCGCAGGGCCGTGCGGTCGCCCGGCCGCAGCAGGTGTTCGCGTTCAACGACCACTACGTGCCGACCACCGGACGCGAGAAAGGCGTGGAAGGTATCACGATTCCCGAAATCCGGAACATGGTGTTGAAGCTCCAGGCGAACGCCACGAAGCACAGCATCACGCTGTTCGGCATCGACGATCCGCGGCAGGGCATCCTGCACATCGTGCCGCCGGAACAGGGCATCACCCAGCCGGGGTTGCTGATCGCCGGCGCGGACTCGCACACTTCCACTCACGGCGCGTTCGGCTGCATCGCGTTCGGGATCGGTGCTTCCGACATGATGCACGTGATGGCGACGCAGGCCATCTGGCAGCGGCCCCAGAAGACCATGCGGGTGACGGTCGATGGCCGGCTCGGCTTCGGCGTCGCGCCTAAGGACGTGATCCTCGCCATCATCGCCAGGATCGGGGCGGGCGGCGGCACCGGCCATGTGATCGAATATGCCGGCGCGGCGTTTCGGTCCATGAGCATGGAAGGCCGCATGACGGTGTGCAACATGTCGATTGAAGCGGGCGCCCGCGCCGGCATGTTCGCCCCAGACGAAACGACACTAGAATACATGTCCGGCCGGCCGTATGCGCCGAAGGGCGCGGCGTGGGACGCCGCGGTTAAATTGTGGAAGAC
>JACQGN010000128.1 GCA_016199545.1 Betaproteobacteria bacterium
CATACCGCCAGTTTCTAGCACACTGGACGCCACTGTACAACCCCTTTCCCTACGAAAGATGTGTAGATACCTATGCCCTTGAAGGGGGAGGAGCTTGGTGATCACTGCGCTGCTACACACGTACTGCACACAGACGACGCTGATCGAGCGCGAGCCTGCACAGCGACGGCTTCATGTCGCTAATCGGTCGCCATGTCGGGGCGCGGCCGGGGCGTGCGCTGGAATAGGATATCGCCGTAGTAGGCGTGCGCGTTTTCTCCGGTATTGTCGGTGTCGGTCATGATGCCGACGGCGGTGATCTCGCCCGGCGCCTCGCCGAAAGCGCGCCTGAAATCCTCGACTACGTTGCGCGTGACCTCCTGCCACGCGCCAAGCTTGTCGCGACCCGACTCGGCCACGATCATCTTGATGCGTGAAGTGTGACGGTTGGGGATCACACTTTCCCGGGGCGCCCGATTCTCCCAGATGTACACGAGCGTCGCGTACGGCAACTGCTGTCCGGTCACGAGCCGGATGTTGTCAAAGAACACGCGCTCCTCCAGCGGCAGGCTGGCGGTATCGCCGGCGAAGCTCACGACCACGCGCACCGGCGAGTCCTCGGTATGGGTCCTCGTATTGTCGGCGGTCGGGATCAGTTCGTCGACCTTCCAGCGCCACGACAGCAGCGGATACATTCCCGGATCGAGCTTGATCGGGTGCACCAGGCCTGACGCGGAAGCGCGGGCGCTCGCCTTGACGACGATTCGCCCGGAATCATCGACGAGCCGGTACTCGGTCGCTTTCTTGAACTTCGACAGGGTCCAGACACGCCAGCCGCCGGGCACACCGTCGCCGGGTCGAGCGTCGGAAAAGCTGCTGACGTATGGCAGTACGATGGTCTCGTCCGTCCGGTCCGCGGGAACGCCCGCGCATCCGCCGGCGAGTGCAAGCGTGACAACGGCGATGACATGGCGCAGTTCGAGCACAGATCCGGCCCTGTAGACCGGGCATTCTAGTGCAAATCAGGCTCTCAGCCCATCATGGGTTCAGAGCCATCCGGTCGCGCGCGAGCGGAGGGTTTTTCGCGAAGTAGCGCTTGATGCCGGTAAAGATCGCCGTCGCCATCCGGTCCTGGTAGGCGCTGCTGCGCAGTCTGCGCTCCTCTTCGGGATTGCTGATGAAAGCGGTTTCCACCAGGATCGATGGGATGTCCGGCGCCTTGAGGACGGCAAAACCCGCCTGTTCGACCTGCGCCTTGTGCAGTGTGTTGATACCGCCCAGTTCCGACAGCACCGCCTTGCCGAGCTTCAGGCTGTCGGTGATGGTGGCGGTCTGCGACAGGTCGAGCAGCGTGCGCTTGAGATGGGGGTCCTGGATGTCGAGGTTTACCCCGCCGATCAGGTCGGCGTCGTTCTCGCGCTTGGCGAGCCAACTGGCAGCAACCGAGGTAGCGCCGCTCTCCGAGAGCGCGAACACGGATGAACCCCGGGCGTGGGGCTTGATGAATGCGTCGGCGTGCACCGACACGAAAAGGTCCGCGTTCACCCGGCGTGCCTTTGCGACCCGCATGTGCAGGGGAATGAAATAGTCGCCGTCGCGCGTGAGCACCGCGCGCATGTTGGGTTCGTTATCGATACGCGCCTTGACCTTCCTCGCGATGGCAAGCGTCACGTCCTTTTCGTTGGTGCCACCGCGCCCACGGGCACCGGGGTCTTCACCGCCGTGGCCGGGGTCGATCGCGACGATAATGAGGCGGCGCAAGGCGGGTTGCACGCGGGGCGGTTCGCCGCGATCCGCTGGCGCGACATTCGGGGCAGGGGACGGCGCCACCGCCGGTGCGGGCGCGTTCGCGGCCTCGGGTGTGGCGCCTTCGGTGGACTCGGGCGGCGGCCTGCCTGCGGCGTTCCGCTCCGCCTGTAACTTGTCGAGGAAGGCCAGCAGCGGATCGGGCGGGATCAGCGGGTAGATGTCCAGTACCAGGCGGTGGCCGTATTCACCCACCGGCGCGAGCGTAAAGGCGTCGGGCTTGACTTCGGCCCTGAGATCGAAAACGAGTCGCACGATGCCCGGTTTGAAGCGCCCGATTCTGACCGCCTTCACATAGGGATCGTTGGCGCCGACCTTGTCAACCAGCCCGGAAAGCGGGGCGGTGACCGCGACGCCTTCGAGATCCAACACCAGCCGTTCTGGATCCTTGAGACTCAGCAACTGGTGCCGGATCGGTTGCTGGCTCTCCAGCGTGATGCGCGTGTAGTCCTGAGCGGGCCACGCGCGGGTGGAAGTGACCTGAATGTTGTCTGCCGGGGCGGCGAGCAGGAAGCTGCAGTGCAGGAGGGCGGCGAAAAACGCCACCGCCTGCAACAAATCGAGCAGATTAGGGCGCGGCGCAGGCGCACGATCCGCTCGCGGCGGAAAATGCATCCCTAGCGGGGGATATGCCTCAAACACGCCTTGCCAGCCTCCGTAGCGGCGATCACCTCAACACGCCGGCCCGTGCCAGCCGCGCGTATCGAGATTTTCAGATCGGCTGCCGGCAATGCCGCGCCGGCTTTTTCGGGCCACTCCACCAGACACACGGCCTCACCATCGAAGATTTCCCGGAAGCCGGCATCTTCCAGTTCCATCGGGTTATTGAACCGATAAAAATCAAAGTGATACAAGTATAACCTAGAAAGTTTGTAAACTTCAACCAAAGTAAAGGAAGGGCTCTTGATCCGCCCGGTGTGACCGAGTCCCCTCAAGATGCCGCGGGCGAGCGTGGTCTTGCCCGCGCCCAGTTCTCCTGACAGGAACACCACCATGCCCGGCGCCAGCGCGCGGGCAATGCCGGCGCCAAGCGCGAGAGTATCGGCCTCTGACGGCAGGTCGAGCGTAAGCTCTGGTTTATGATGGGCGCTATGCAAGTCAGCGAGCTACAGGTGTCACGGGTGGGGGACGGACGCGCGCTGGCGCGTGACATCAAGCGCTGGGGCGAGGCGCTCGGGTTTCAGCGGGTCGGCATTGCCGACTGCGACCTCTCGGCGGCCGAGACGCGGCTCCTCGACTGGCTCGGCAGCGGTTTTCATGGCGACATGGATTATATGGCGCGGCACGGCGTGAAACGCAGCCGCCCCGGTGAACTGGTCCCGGGAACGCTGCGCGTGATCGCCGCGCGCATGGATTACCTGCCCCCGGGAGCGCGCGACAGTTGGGACGTGCTCCGGGACAGCGCAAGCGCGTACGTTTCGCGTTATGCGCTGGGACGCGACTACCACGGGGTCATGCGCCGCCGCTTGCAGCAGTTGGCGGACCGCATTACCTCGGAAGTGGGCGAATTCAACTACCGCGCATTCACCGACAGCGCGCCGGTGATGGAGGTGGCGCTGGCGGAAAAAGCGGGCCTCGGCTGGCGCGGCAAGCACACGCTGCTGCTGGAGCGGGACGCGGGATCCTATTTCTTTCTCGGCGAGATCTATACCGACCTGCCGCTTCCGGTCGACGATGCGGCCGGGGAGCATTGCGGCACGTGCGAACACTGCATCGCGGCCTGTCCCACGGGCGCGATCGTGGGGCCCTATCGCCTCGACGCGCGGCGCTGCATTTCCTATCTGACGATCGAACACAAGGGCAGCATACCGGTGAACCTGCGCCCCCTCATCGGCAACCGCGTCTATGGCTGCGACGACTGCCAACTCGCCTGCCCGTGGAACCGGTTCTCCCGGCCCACGCCGGAACCCGACTTCGCGGTGCGCAATGGACTGGATTCCGCAGCGCTGGCCGGCCTTTTCGCGTGGAGCGAGGAAGAGTTCAACGCGCGGTTGCTGGGGACCCCCATCCGCCGCATCGGCTACGAGCGCTGGCTGCGTAACCTTGCTGTCGGCATGGGCAATGCGTTGAGCGCATTGGGCAGCGCGCCGCCCTCGCTGGCGATCGCCGCCGCGCTCCGCGCGCGCGCCGATCACCCCTCGGCGCTGGTGCGCGAGCACGTCGCCTGGGCGCTGGCAAGGCATGACCCGCATGGCTGAGCCGCCGGGCTGCCCGCGGGCCGGAGGGCCGATGCGAGGCCGACCATTGCGCATCGGCAAGGTGTTTGCTATAAGTCACTCTCATAACGTACTCTAAGAACGTCTTTTCGACGCGCCGAAGGAGGACTTATGTTCAAGCATATCCTCATGCCGACGGACGGCTCGGAACACTCGGAACGGGCAATCGTACGCGGCATCGAACTGGCCAAGCTGTGCAACTCCAGGGTCACCGGCATACACGTCGTGCCGGACTATCACCTCATGATCGCTTATGAGGGGGCGTTCGACCCGGTCACCGAGGAGAAGATCGAGGAGGAGGCGAGGCAGCGCGCCGCAAGCTTTCTCGACTTCGTCAAGAAGACCGCCGCCGCGTCGGACGTGCCGTGCGACACCGTGGTGGCGACCAGCGACCACCCCTACGATGCGATCGTGAACATTGCCAATGAGCGCGGCTGCGACCTGATCGTGATGACCCTGCGCTACCGCAAGGGGCTCGTCAAACTGATCATGGGCAACGAGGCGACGCGCGTGTTGCACCGGGCGTCGATTCCGGTGCTGGTATTCCGCGGGATCATGAGCGCGGATCACCCCGACCGCGGGAAAGCCGTGCCGGCGGAGGCAGTCAAGGCCTGACGGCATGCCGGCCCGCCAGCGCCGGCATCAGCGTATGGGATTGGGGATCTCGCGCCGGATATCGCGCGACATCTTGACCGCGGTTTCGACGCCCCGGTAGTACCCCGATACGTAGGCCGTTTCCCGGTAGCCCAGCATCCGGTAGAAGCAGCGCGCCCCGAAATTGTTGGAGCGCAGTTCAAGCTTGATGCTGGTGATGCCCGCCGTCAGCGCTGCTTCCTCGAGCCAGTCCATCAGCCGCCGGCCGAGGCCGCAACGCTGGTGCGTGGGCTTTACCGCAAGCAGCGAAAGGTGGGCGCTCGTATCCCCGAACTCCATGATGGCGAAGGCGACCACGTGCGTTGCCACGGTGGCGACCACCACATTAGTGTCGCGGGCGCGGATCGCCTTGCCGACGCGATCGGGGTGCCACGTCCAGCCGCGCAGGCCGACCTCGATCAGGTAACGCGACATCACCGCGATCTCGTAGGCATCTGCGGGTTGCGCAAGCCTGAAGACGGATGCGGTCATGGCCGGGCCTTCCATGGGTGATTCGCCAGATCAAAACATACCACATCAAAGCGCGAAGTACAAGCCCCTCGTCCGCCTCGGCGGGGACCCACGCAGGGAGCGAGTGCGCTCCGCGCCGGCCGCTCTCCCGCAAGCTATTTCTTGTCCTCCCTGCGCAAGAGCCCCGCCAGGCCGGCGAAGGGCTGATGCGTGGCACGCGATCCATCCGCAGCAGACCCGTCCCCGCCGCTCCCGGCATGATCCAGGTAGCGCCGGTGCTCGTTCTCGTGGCAATACGTGCACAGCAGCTCCCAGTTGCTGCCGTCGGGCGGATTGTTGTCGTGATTGCTGTCCCG
>JACQGN010000129.1 GCA_016199545.1 Betaproteobacteria bacterium
GTCCTCGAGAATGCAGCCGATCAAGCGCGTGTAGAGCTTTTCCGGCCGCTCTCGCGGCCCGATCACGGAAGACAACCGCAGGGACCACGCGGATACGCCTTCATCGAGCGCATTCGACAGAACCAGTTGCTCCGCCGCAAGCTTGGTCACGCCGTAGGCCGACGCGGGAGCCGGTTGCGCCGTTTCGTCACAGGTCGCATTGGCGCCGTAGACTGCCGAGGTCGAAACGTTGACCAACCCCCGCAGTGTCCGGCAGCGCCGGGCCGCGTCCAGCAGCCGGGAGGTTGCAACGACATTGTTCCGCACGAAGGTACCAAGGGGAGTCGCAGCCGATATTCCCGGTTGCGCCGCCAGATGAAATATCACCTCGATGCCGGCAAGTGCATCTGCCAGCTCGTCATCCGCGAGGTCGAGGGGCAGAAACGTCACGCCCCGCTCCTGGATCTGGCGCACGTTGAGCGCCTTGAGCTCCCTGGAGTACGTGTCCGTCAGGCAATCCACGCCACGCACCACGTGGCCGAGTTCGGCCAGGCGCTCCGACAAGTGCGAACCGATGAAGCCCGCGGCTCCCGTTACGAGAATATTCATCACGGGACTACGGGTGCACCATCCGCGTGAGCTCCATCATGCCGCCTACGTCGTCGGACTGATCGATATCCCACAGCGCGCGCAGCAGCGCGTCGCGCCGGGCCGGTACGAGCAGGTCCTTGGACAGATCGGCGAACTTGCTCTCGACATCGGCGTCGCTCATGGGATTTTTCGCGTGTCCTTTCGGATAGGACGCCATCTGCACGAGACGCTGGCCGCCGCGGGTCGTCACTTCGATCTGCGTGATGAGTTTTGACGGAAACTCCCGGGTGAACTCCGGATTCTCGGAAATCCGGATGCGCTGCATCAGTTGCCGCAGCGCCGGGTCACGGATGCGCGCCTCCGCAAAACTGTCCGCCTTGATGCTTCCATCGGTGAGCGCGACTGCCAGGAGGTACGGCAGGCTGTGGTCCGCGGTCTCGCGCGTCTGCGGATCCCATTTTTCGGGCTCGCTCCCGATCTCGCTCCAGGCGGTGTAATAGGTTTGCACGTCGATGGCATCGATCTCCTCCACTCGCACCTTGTTGCGCAGATCGAGCGCGATCCACAGCGGCGCCTGGGAATGGTACTCGGCGGGGAAAAACTTGAGATTGGTGCGCTCGACACCGAAGCTGGCGCCCTCGCCGCCCAGCCGCCCGAGCTGAAACGGGCCCGTCACCTGTTCCCATATCCCGTGGCGCCCCTCGAACGCCGCGGTCGGGCCGGTGATGCCTTTCTGCGCAAGCAATGCCGAGAACACGCCGGCGCGCGCGGCGGCGGCGGTCGCGCATCCTTTCCACATGGAAAGCTCGCCGGCGCGGGTCTGCCGGGTGGGGATAGTGCTGCTCACCGCGATGGCGAGCGCGTTGGCGGTCTGTTCGCCGGTCAGGCGCAGCAGCTTCGCGGCGCCCGCGGCACTGCCCAGCACCACGAACACTCCCTGGTCCCATCCCAGATCGCGCAGCGCGACCACGTCGGCGAGCGCGGTGAACACCTCGTACGCGGCTGCGATCGCTACCAGTGTGTCTCCGCCGTTCGAGCGCTGCGCGTCGGCCACGGCCAGGCAGGCGGGGATCATGTCGCTCGGATGGCCCGAGCCCTTGGAAACGTAGGTGTCGTTGCAGTCGAGGTAGCGCACCATCACCGTGTTGGCGAAGGCCGCCATCTCCATCGAGGTGAGGGCGCCTGAGCCCAGGACGCGGGCGGGCGGCTGACCGCTGCTGCCGGCGGCGATCTCGCGGGCGATCGCAGCCGGCTCGCTCGAATAGCCGCCGATGCCGCAGGCGATGGAATCGATGAGGCGCCGTTTGATCTCCCGTATCGTGCCTGCGGGCAGCTCGCTGAATTTCAATGCAGCCGTGTAGCTTGCCAATGTCTGCGTCGTCTTGTCCATGAGGGTTCCGCCTTATAATCATCGTAGAACGACTTCGCTTTCCGCACAACAGAAAGGTCAAGAGTGCCTAACACGACGACCGACGCCCGGATGCGGGCGATCGACAAAATGCTCAATCCGCGCTCGATCGCGGTGGTGGGCGCAACGCCCAAGGGCGGTTACGGCGGGCGCCTCCTGACTGCGGTGCTCAAATCGAAGGACCGCGTTCGAGTGTATCCCGTGAATCCTAATTATGGCGAGATCATGGGCGTCACCTCCTACCGCAGCATCGCCGACCTTCCTGAAGCGCCGGATCTGGTGGGCGTCGTCGTTCCGTACCACCAAGTGCTCCCCGTGCTGCGAGAATGCCGCGACAAGAAGGCTGGTTCCGCGGTCGTCATTTCCGCCGGGTTTGCCGAGCGCGGCACGGATTCGGGGCTCGATTTGCAGCGGAAAGTGGGCGCCTTTGCCCGTGACTCGGACTTCCACTTCACGGGACCCAACTGTCTCGGCGTGGCGAACGTCGGGGGGGACATCTGGGCGACCGCGTCCTCGCGCACGCTCGGCGGCCTGACGGGAAGCATCGGACTGGTATGCCAGAGCGGCGCGACCGCATTCGGCCCATTCCTCATACGCGCCGTGGACAGCGGCATCGGACTGAGCCACATCATCTCCACCGGCAATGAAATCGATCTCGACTTCTGCGATTTCGCGCGCTACCTCATCGACGATCCCGCCACGCGCGTCATCGCGGGCTTCGTGGAGGGCTTCAAGGACGTGCGGAAACTCATCGCGGTCGCGGAACTCGCCGCCGGGCGCGGCAAGCCGCTCGTGCTGATCAAGATCGGGCGCTCGGAGTCGGGCGCGCAGGCGGCGCGTTCTCATACCGCCGCGTTGACCGGCGCCGATGCCCTGTACGATGCCTTGTTCAAACAATATGGAATCATCCGCGTGCAGGATTACGACGAGCTGCTGGAAACTTCGCACCTGCTCGCCAATTCCCGCAAACCCCTGCAGCGGGGTATTGCCGTGGTATCCCACTCCGGCGGCATCAGTTCGCTCACCGCCGACATGCTGGGCCAGGCGGGGCTCAATCTGCCTCCGCTCACCGACCGCGCACGCGAGGGCATCAACGCCATCATCAAGGATTTCGGCTGGGCGGCGAATCCGTCGGATGTCACCGGTTTCGCGCGCAGCGAATCCTTTCCGCAGATCATGGACTACATGATCGAGGAGCCGGAAGTCGGCACGCTCGTCGTCGCGAGCGCCGGCGCGGGCAATCAGGTGGATCACGTGATCAGCCTGCGTGACCGCACCGACAAGAACGTCGCGTTCTTCTGGACCGCAAGCCGCGCGGAAGAAGGCGCGCTCGCGAAATTGAAGCGCGCGAACGTCCCCATTTTCTATACGCCGGACAAACTGGCGCGCGCCGTCAGGAACCTGCTCGACTATCACGCGTGGCGCGATTATCGCGTCGCGGGTGGCTTCGTCCGGGCGCCGGCGCTCATTGCCGGGCAGGAAGGGGCGCTGGCGCGGCTCCGCGCGCTCGGCCGCCCGGCGCTCTCCGAAAGCGAGAGCAAGCAGGTGATTGCCGCGTGGGGCGTGCCGGGGACGATGGAAGTACTCGCCCCGTCCGTCGATGCCGCCGTCCAGGCGGCGCAGCGTCTCGGCTATCCCGTCGCGCTCAAAGTCGATTCGCCCGACATCCTGCACAAGACCGACGCCGGCGTCGTGCGCCTGGGCCTGCGCGGCGCGGACGAGGTGCGTGCCGCCCATGCTGAAATCATGGCCAATGCCCGCGAGCATGCGCCCGCGGCTGCGATTTCCGGGGCGCTGGTGCAGGAGATGGTCGGCAGCGGGGTGGAGGTCATCGTCGGCATCAAGTACGATCCTCAAATCGGGCCGATGCTGCTTTTCGGCAGCGGCGGCGTCATGGTCGAGGTCTATGACGACGTGGCCCTGCGCCGCTGTCCCATCAGCCGTCGCGAGGCCCTCGACATGGTCGCAGAAGTGAAAGGCGCGAAACTGCTGCGCGGCTTTCGCGGCAAACCGCCGGCGGACATCGACGCATTGGCCGACGTCCTGGTGGGCGTCTCGCACATGGCGGTGCACCTCGAAGACCATCTCGCGGAACTCGATATCAACCCGCTCATGGTGCTGCCGGCGGGCCAGGGCGTCAAAGCGGTCGACGCGCTGGTGGTGCTGAAGAGCTAGTCAAGAGGCGCTGTCATTGCGAGGAACTCGTGACGAAGCAATCCCGTTGCTGGCAACGTAGCCGCGCCTGCCGCGAAATCGCCGCGTCGCCGACCGCCACGCTTTGCTCGCGGCTAACGGGTTGGCCTCGCGATGACACGGTGGTCTCGTGATGGACTATCAACGCATCCTCGACCGCGTTCACGCTGCGGTCAAGCCCATCATCGGAACCGGAAATGTCGCGAGCTACATTCCCGAGCTGGCAAAGGTTTCGCCCGCCCACTTCGGCATCGCGATCGTCGATCTCGAAGGCCAGGTGTATCGGACGGGCGATGCCGAGGTGCCGTTCTCGATTCAATCGATTTCCAAGTTGTTCGGGCTGACCCTCGCGTTTCACCTGGAGGGTGATTCAGTATGGACGCGCGTCGGACGGGAACCGTCGGGCACCCCGTTCAATTCGCTGGTGCAACTGGAGCAGGAGCGGGGCAGGCCACGCAATCCTTTCATCAATGCCGGCGCGCTGGTGGTCACCGACATCCTGTTCACGCACTACGCGGCCAGGGGCGGGGCGGAAAATGCATTGATCAAGTTCATCCGCAAACTGGCCGACCGCCCGGATATCGGCTTCGACCGCGCCGTCGCGGAATCGGAACGGCGCACGTCGCACCGCAACGCGGCCATGGCGAATTTCATGAAGAGCTTCGGCAATCTCAACAATGACGTGAACGACGTGCTCGAAGCGTATTGCCGGCACTGCGCGATCGAAATGAGCTGCGTCGATCTCGCGCGCGCCGTGACGTTCCTCGCCAACCACGGTGTCGTCCCGTGGTCGCGTGAGGAGGTGCTGGACAAGAGCTCCGCCAAGCGCATCAGCGCATTGATGCTCACCTGCGGCACCTACGACGCCGCGGGCGATTTTGCATACCGCGTCGGATTGCCCGCGAAGAGCGGAGTGGGCGGCGGCATCGTCGCTTTGATGCCCGGCGAGTGCGGCATCTGCGTGTGGAGCCCCGCCCTGGAAGCGAGCGGAAACTCCTACGCGGGGTCGATCGCGCTGGAGATGCTGACCTCGCTTAGCGGGCGCTCCATCTTCTAGGGTAAGCTTGTGGTTGTTGCGTCCTGTCTTCATCACCGCCAAGGAGAAAGCACGATGAGTCACCGCTCGATCCGCACCTTCATGTTTCTCGCACGCGTCGCCCTTGCAACTCCGCTCGTGTTTGCCGCGGCGCACGCGGTGGCGCAGTGGAAGCCCGAAGGGGCAGTCGAGTTGATCGCAACCAACGCGCCGGGGGGCGGCTCGGACCGCATCCTGCGCCTCATGCAGAAAATCATGCAGGACCAGGGAAGCCCGGTACCGATCAACGTCGTCAACAAACCCGGCGGCGGCAGCGCCATCGCCTACACCTACGTCAACCAGCATCCAGGCGACGCCCGCTTTTTCGTGCTCGCCTCCAAATCGCTGCTCACCAACAACATCGTCGGGCGCGGGCCGAGCTATACGACGATGACACCCATCGCGCACCTCTTCAACGAGTACATCGCCGTCACCGTGACGCCCGATTCGCCGATCAAGACCGGCAAGGACATGATCGATCGCCTGAAAAAGGATCCGCAAGCCGTGTCCTTCGGCATCGCGACGAGCCTGGGGGCCCCCAATCACTCGGGAGTCGCCGCCGCTGCCAGCAAGGCCGGTATCGACGTCAAGAAACTGCGGGCTGTCATTTTCGCCTCGGGCGGCGCGGCAACGACGGCATTGTTCGGCGGACACATCGATGTGGTGCCGATTTCGGTCGCGTTTGCGACCAGCCTGCTGCGCAACGGTCAGGTTCGCATCATCGCGATCGCGGCGCCGCAGCGGCTACCGGGCGATCTCGCCCAGGTGCCGACCTGGCGCGAACAGGGGTATGACGCCGTGGTGTCGCAGTGGCGCGGATTTGTCGGACCGAAAGACCTGACGGCAGCGCAGGTCGGCTACTGGGAGCAGGCTTTCCGCCGCTTCCTGGAGTCTCCCGAGTGGAAGAAGGAACTCGACACCAACTTCTGGCAAGCCGATTTCAGGAACGGCGCCGGTTTCCGGAAAGTCCTCGACGAGGACAATGTTGAACTCAGCAAGTTCCTGAACGAACTCGGGCTCGTGAAGAAGAAGTAAGCGGCAGGCGCCGGAAGGTCAGGCGCTCTTGAACACGGCCAGGCACTTCGGAGCGTTGAAGGTCCAGGTCTCGACCCAGTCCAGAATGTCCGCCTTGTAGTTCAGCTCGGCCATGGCGCCGGCGAGGCACGTCCAGTTGAGCACCTCCTGCTGTCCGGCCGCCTCCATCTGCGCGAGCGGCGTGTCGCGCCACGCGCGATAATTGCCGGCGCGCAGATGTTCCAGCATGACGCGATCCGATTCCAGGTCAGGGTAGATCCAGTGGTTCTTTTCGGTGAGAAAGGCGTGCGACCAGCTTGAGGAGGCCATGATCACCACCCGCCAGGGGCTATCCCTGAGGACGCGGGCCGTCGCCTGACCCATCTCGAAGCAGCGGCGCGGCGATGGCGATGGCGGATCCGGCTCTTTCGAGTACTCAGTGCTTCCGCCTTGATACCGGATCACCGAGCTGCCGTAGCAGTTCACCGCGACGGGCACCACGGGCGTGTTGAATCCCTGCCGGTCGAGATCCAGGTAGAGCAGGGTATTGGCGAAGGCGTGGCCCAGGCCGTCCTGGTGCAGGGGCTTGTAGGCGTAGGACATGTCTATGCCGTCCTCCAGCAATCCCCTGGCGAGATAGCGCCCTGCTTTGTGATGCCCTGGGTGCTTGAAGGTTTTGTCTGCCGATTCGCCCCAGATGTTGGGCCGGCCGCGCAGGCGCGCGAAGGGCTTGAATTCGAACTGCTCGTACGCCAGCACGCAGAACGGCGGAATGATGTCTTCCTTGAAGTTCTCGTACTGGTCGTCGCCCCACATCAGGATGAAGTCGGGCTGGAAGGCGTCAATTTCCTCGCGGATCTTGCGGAACGCGCTGAAGACCCGCGCCTTGTGCGCCTTATGCGAGGTGATGCCCTCGTCGTCGCCCCATTCCACGCGCATCGGCTCCGGCCAGTTGGCCGGATCCCTCATGCGCTCGGGAATGCGCGGGTCGGTGTTCAGCATCCGCGCGAGCGGCCACGGCTTGTACTCCTCGGGAACGAGTCCCGGTGGGTAATGGGTCGCCCCTATGCCCAGAATCTCTGCCATCGTTTTCTCCTCCAGTGATGAAGGGGGCGGCTACTCGACGCGTGCCCCGGAAATTTTTATTACCTTACCCCATTTTTCGGTTTCGCGCTTGATGAAAGCGGTGAATTCCTCCGGCGTGCTGGAAGTAGGCTCGAAGTCGCCGGCGATCATGCGCTCGCGGTGCGCCTTATCCTGCACGATCTTTTGGAGTTCGGAGTTGAGGCGCCGAACGATGTCCGGCGATGTTCTTGCCGGCGCGACCACACCGTACCACACGCTGGCCTCGTAGCCGGGCAACGCCGCCTCGGCCACGGTCGGCACCTGGGGAAGCTGGGCGATGCGCTTCGCACTGGTCACCGCCAGCGGCTTGACCCTGCCCGCCTTGACGTGCGGCAGCGAGCCGGGCGTTGACGCGAAACTCAGCTGGATCTGGCCGGCGATGACGTCAGTGGTCGCGGGCGCAGCGCCCTTGTAGGGGATATGCACGATGTTCACCCCCGCCGTGCTCTTGAAGAGTTCGGTGGCGAGGTGCGAAGCGCTGCCTGGCACCGAGCCGTAATTGAGCTGCCCCGGCTTCGCTTTCGCCAGAGCAATCAGTTCCTTCACGTTCGCCGCCGCGACCGAGCGATGGACGATCACGACGAAGGGCGCGGAAGCCGCGAGTATTATCGGCGCGAAATCGCGCAGGGCAGAGTGCAACCGAACCTGCCAGTACGCCAATCGAACTGCGATTCAGAAGCATGCGCGTCTCCTGTCTATCCGCGCAGCCCGTCGGGCCGCGCTTCAATCGATCTCAAATACCATGATTTCGTGATCTTCGAGCCGTGGCGCACGGACCCGCGCCCAATCGCCTTCCTGGATAAACGTCAGTTGCTGCTCGCTCGTTGCTGCGCGCACCTCGCGGACGCGCTGGCCCCCTTCAATCCTCAACGTCACCTCGATGCCGGTTACCGGCACGAGATTGCGCCCCGGGTGGCGCCAGCCGGTGTCAAGCGGCTTGTCCACGGGAAGATTGATGAGGTGTACGAGCCGCCGTTCTCCCTGCCGCATGAGCGACAAGTCGACGAAGTCGGGCGCGGCGACCTCGACGTGATGCGCGTCTCCGAGCGCGTAACGCACCGCGTTGCCGAGCACCAGCCCAAGATCGCGGAACCCGTAGCGGTAATATAGGCATTCCATCTGGTTGGGAAAGTAGACCACCCGTCCGTGGCCATGATGCGTTCGCACCGCCACCGGGATCGCGGTCGTCTCCTTGATTGCGCTGTACTCGGGGATGCTGATGGTGGCGCCCGAGTGCGCGATGACCGGTGGAATCAGCGTAAGTGGCACCGAACTGCCCGACGCAGGGCGGAATTCGACGAGTGCACCCTCGTTCGGGATGAGGTCCGTGTCGCCCAGACCCGCGAGCAGCGGGTCGGCACGGTCTTCGAGCTTTGCGTACGAAGACTTGAGGTTGTCGCGGTGTCCTTCATACGCCCCGCCCAGCATTGGGGCAAACGCGGGTGGAGTCCTGCGTTCGCCGTCGAGGTCGCGGAACCCCGCTTCGTAGCTGGCAATAAGGGCCCCGCCCGCGGCGACAAAGTCATCGAGTACTCGCACCGATTCGTCCGAGACGCACGCCAGATTAGAGATGACGAGCGCCCGGTAGCGCTGCAACCGTTCGCCGGTGAGAAGCTTGTCGGAGATGACATCGAACGGGATGTGCGCCTCCTGCAGCGCGCAGTACCAGCCGCGCAGGTAATCGAGGTAGCGCGCGTGCGGCTTGTCCGCGCCGTAGTTATCCTGCGTGTGGCGCGAGAAAACCAGCGCGACGCGCGCGTCGGACGCCGCCCCGTCGAAATACTGTTCCCAGCGCGCGTGGCGCGCGAGCACCTCGCGCATGGGCGCGAGCCCCCTGCGATCGAAAAGCTCCGAATAGCCGCCGTTGATGTGCAGCCACGTGCACACGCCATTCGCGAACTGCTGCGCGATCCACGGCCGGTTCTCCTCCGCCGGCGAGGCGTGGAGCCGCCACCACGGGTAGAAATAGCTCGCCGTCATCCAGCGCGGCTTCTGCGGCGCGAGCGAGGACAGATACTTCGCCTGTATTCCCGGCCACCACGGCGCGGTATTGCGCCGCTGGCATTCGAACGTGAGCACGTCCTGGTGATCCACCCAGTAATCGATGTCCCAGCCGCCCGGTCGTATCGTCTCCAGCGACTCGATCAACTGGATCGCGGAAATGAACACGGCCTCCGGCTTCGCCGCATGGATCGCTTCATGCATGCGCTTGACCCATTGGACGATGCGCCGGTAACGCCACTCGTTGTACTTGCGCCATGCGGGATCCTGCCAGTTCTCTTCGCGCGGCAATCCGCAACTAGCGTCATGACGGAAAAGCCGCTGGCACGTGTCGCAGTGGCAGGGCCCCGTGTCCCACGCTGCGAACTTCCCCTGGTTGTTCCAGATCCCGTCCGCATCGTAGCGCGAGAGGATCTCGCTCGCGATTTCCACCATGCGCTCATGATAGTAGCCGGCATTGGGGCAGGTGACATAATGATCGCTGACTTCGCAGAAGCGCCCTTCGCGGTCGCGCGAGAACCACTCCGGGTGCTCTGCCGCCAGCGCCTTGGGGGCACAACTTGGATCGATCCTTGCGAGCACGCGTAGTCCGGCTTCGTGCGCCAGCGGTATGACCTCGGCGAGGAGGTCACGGCCGTTGAGTCCGCTGCTCAGGCGGTGGCCGGGAATCGTGGTCTGATAGAACGCAACGATTCCGCCGCCGTTGATGCAGAAAGCGGTAGCGGCGAAACTCTGCGCGTCGCGTACCAGGGCACGCGCATCGATTCTGGGTTCGTCGCCCTCGCGTAAGTTGATGAGCAGGACGCGGTTGGGCCGCTCCCACCAGCGGTTGTGCGATGGTTTCACAAGGTCGCTGCCACGGGAATTCCTGTTCCTATTCAAGTCTGGTATGCCCAAAGGAGGTTGTCTATGCGTGGCTTCCACAGGCGGTATCTGCGCCGCTTCTTGGGGGCCGTCGAGTATTTGGTTGATTCTGGCGGAATACCTATGTTATTAGTGTGCATGGTGCCAAGGCCGGAGAGAATGTGACGAGCCAACATGAGACCGCTATCGCACTTGCTGGCAAATATAAGGAGAAAACGCTTTCTGAAGCAAACACAAGGCATCAAGTTATTGATCCGCCCCTTCATGATGTGCTGGCGTGGCCCAGAGCACGGGTGCAATGTGAAGAATACATCGAACCTGGATATGCAGACAGAAAAACGAATCGAGAAGGCAGGCCATTTCATTACATATCTTAAGAGGGAGGAAGAACGGGAAATAGAGCTGTTTAAGATCCATGATTTTCCCAGTCTAACATCGCCCATCTGTCAGTCCTTTGAGAAGGAGAGGATTTCAGTGCTAGAAAGTGCGAGGCGCAACGTCGGATAGGGTCCGGCGGGATCTACCCTCGATCACGGTCGCCCACGAACTCACGGGCGTCCGGACAGCCGTCTGTGGTGGTTGTCGGTTTTCTGCGAAATGGCGCGCCTCGGTGTAAAATCCGCGCTCGGTCTAAGCGCACCATGGCTCCTCAGAACGGGTAACGAAAAGACTGGCCGGCACTCGACCTTCTTCCCTCGCCCTCGATCCCTCTCCCGGAGGGAGAGGGAAGACAAGCCCTCCTCCCTCCGGGAGAAGGGTTGGGATGAGGGAAACGGCTCATTTCGTTACGCGCTCTAAGGGCTTATTCATGACGCCTGTCGTTGCACGTCTATCCAAGAACCAGGAGAGCCGGAAAATGGTAACGATCGAATCTACCCCCGAAATGGCAGCCAAGGTCTACGCGACCATGGCGAAGAACCTCAAGGTGGTGCGCCGCCGCCTGGGCAAGCCGCTGACGCTCGCCGACAAGGTGCTGCTCGGCCACCTCGACGACCCCGAACGCCAGGACATGGAACCCGGCAAAAGCTATCTTTTCCTGCGCCCCGACCGGGTGGTATTCCAGGACGTGCTCGGGCAGACGGGGCTCCTGCAATTCATGCAGACGCGGCGCGATAAAGTCGCTGTGGCGACCACGGTTCACTGCGACCACCTGATCCAGGCACGCGTCGAGGGTGGGCAGGACCTGCGGGAGTCGCTTGCGGAGAATACCGAGGTCTATGACTTCCTGCGTTCCGCGGCCGCGAAGTACGGCGCGGGCTTCTGGGGGCCGGGGGCGGGCATCATCCACCAGGTCGTGCTTGAGAACTACGCGTTTCCCGGGACGCTCATCATCGGCACCGACTCGCATACGCCCAATGCCGGCGGGCTCGGCGCGTGCGCCGTGGGCGTCGGCGGGGCGGACGCGGTGGAAACCATCGCCGGGCTGCCGTGGGAAGTGCTGTATCCGAGGCATATCGCTGTCTACCTGACGGGAAAATTGAACGGCTGGACCGCCCCCAAGGACGTGATTCTCTACGTTGCCGGACAGTTGACGGTGTCGGGCGGCACCAACGCCATCGTCGAATACATCGGCCCCGGCGCGCGCACCATCAGCGCCACCGGCAAAGCCACCATCACCAACATGGGCGCGGAGCTCGGCGCGACCACTTCGATGTTCCCCGCCGATGACCACATGGCGAAATACCTGCGCGCGACCGGCCGTGGCGGACTCGTGCCCCTGATGGAAAAGAACATGGACCTGCTGCAGCCGGACCCGGAAGTCGAGGCGGAACCCGCGAAATACTACGACCACGTGGTGCGGCTGGACCTGTCGACGCTCGAACCGCACGTCGTCGGCCCGCACTCCCCGGACCGCGCGCGCCCGATCTCGAAGCTCGCGGCCGAGGTGAGTGACGCCGGCAACAAGTTCATCGACCGGATCTCGAGCGCGCTCATCGGCAGTTGCACCAATTCGTCCTATGAGGACATGAGCCGCTCTGCCGACGTCGCCGAGCAGGCGAAGGCGCACGGCGTAAAGTCCGCCGTGCTGTTCCTGGTGACGCCCGGCTCGGAGCAGGTGCGCGCCACCATCGAGCGCGACGGCCAGATGCAGTCGCTGAAGGACATCGACGGCGCGGTTCTCGCGAACGCCTGCGGTCCCTGCATCGGCCAATGGCGCCGGGCCAAGGAAGTGGCCGCGGTGCCGAACACCATCGTCACCTCGTACAACCGCAACTTCCCAGCGCGCAACGACGGCCAGGCGACGACCATGAATTTCATCGCGAGCCCCGAGATCGTCACTGCGATTGCGCTTGCCGGCAGGCTGTCGTTCAACCCGCTCACCGACACGCTCACCGGGGCGGACGGCCAGCCGTTCAAGCTGAACCCGCCGAAGATCGCGCCCGAAGTGCCGGCGAAAAACTTCGACCGCGGGCACGCCGACTACATCGTGCCGCCCGCGGACGGCAGCCGGATCGAGGTCAAGATCAATCCGAAGAGCGAGCGGCTGCAGGTAATGAAGCCGTGGCCCGCGTGGGACGGCAAGGACTACCTCGACATGCCGGTGCTGCTGAAAACCAAGGGCAAGACCACGACCGACCACATCTCACCGGCCGGACCGTGGCTGCGCTACCGCGGGCACCTCGGCAAGTTCAGCGAGAATCTGTGCATGGGCGCGATCAACGCCTACACCGGCGACGCGGGCAAGGTGAAGAACGTGCTGACGGGTGCCACGGGCGAGATGGTGTCCAAAGCCGCGCGCGATTATCAGTCCAAAGGCGTGAAGTGGGTGATCGTCGGCGACGCGAATTACGGTGAAGGTAGCAGCCGCGAGCATGCCGCGTTGTGCCCGCGCCTGCTGGGCGGGGTCGCGGTGATCGTGCGCAGCTTCGCGCGCATCCACGAATCGAATCTCAAGAAGCAGGGGCTGCTGGCGCTCACGTTCCAGAGCCCCGCGGACTATGACCGTCTGCGTGAGGACGACCGCTTGAGCCTCGTCGACCTGAAAAACCTCGCGCCCGGCAAGCCGGTCGAGTGCCGCGTGAAGCACGCCGATGGCACGACCGAGACGCTGAAGCTCAATCACACGTTCAGCGGACCGCAGCTCGAATGGTTCCGCAAGGGTTCGGCGCTGAACCTGTTCCATGGCGGTGCCAAAGAACCCGTGGCGAAGAAACCCGCTCCGGCGAAACCGGCGGCAGCGAAACCGGCGGCAGCGAAACCGGCAGCGAGGAAACCGGCGCCGAAGAAGCCCGCCGTGAAGAAGAAAGGCGGCAAGAAGAAAGCCGCCAAGCCGGCGGCGAAAGCGAAGAAGAAAGCCGCGCCGGCCCGGAAAAAGGCGAGCGCGCGGAAGCCAGCGAAAAAGCGCGCCGCGAAGAAGTAGCCGCGGCAGCGATCCGCCAATCACAGGCCTGTCATCGCGAGGAGGCAGGCCGACGCGGCGAGCTCGCGGCGGGCGCGTCGACGTTGCCCGCGACGGGATTGCCGCACTTCGTTCGCAATGACGAGGTGCCGCGGCAAGGATCACTGCGCGATGACAATCTTCGCCTCTTAGATCGCGTTGCCCGATGCGAGCGCGAATGCCGCGCGCCCAGAGCGCAAACAGCGTGCGCGCGATCATTGATACGAAGCGGTGGTGGCTACCAGTCCCGGCGGATTGTTGGGGCGCGCTGCGCTTACCCCAACCTGCAAATTTCTCTTGGGAAGGGGGGAGGCATACTCGAGTGGCGATGATCGCCACGCACGGAAGTGTTCTTGACACTGCTTCGGGAAAACGAATGGAAGAAGGAGGCGTGACACAAGGAGCATCCACATCGTGGATGCCGCTGCAAATCCCGGCGCGCCGGCGCCTTCGCTTTGCACTACAATCGGCGATCCGCGCAGCCGCTCGCACGCGCGTGCCGCAACTCCGGGGACCTTCTGCGCATGACTGACAAGACGCTGACCGGGACTCTCATCGACCACGTCCTGGCGGTGAAGTATGAGGCGTTGCCGCCGCAGGCGATCGACATGGCGAAGCACGTGTCGCTCGACGGGCTTGCGGTCATGCTCGCGGGGTCCACCGAGCCGCTCGGCGTGGGCCGGATCTCGATCGAATACGTGAAGCAGATGGGCGGCGCGCCGCAGGCGAGCGTGATCACCGGGGGATTCAAGACATCGATGCAAAATGCGGCTTACGCCAACGGCACGATGGCGCACGCGCTCGATTTCGACAACACGTGGTACCCGCTCAACCATCCGACCTCGCCGACGCTGCCGGCGATCCTTGCGCTCTCCGAGCATCACGGGACGGGCGGCCGGAAAATCATCGAGTCCATCGTCGCGGCTTTCGAAGTGCAGGCCCGCGTGCGCCTCGCCGCGACCGGCATGGCGGACGGGCAGCTCTTCCACAAGCCGGGCACCACCGGCATGTTCGGCGCGGTCACGGCGGCGGCAAAAATGCTCGATCTCGGCCGCGAGCAGACGCTCATGGCGTTCGGTATTGCAGGCTCGCGCGCGGGCAGCCTGTCGATCAACACCGGATCGATGACCAAGTCGTCGCACGCGGGGCACGCCGCGCGCATGGGTATCGAATGCGGCGTGCTCGCATCCATGGGGTGGACGGCGAGCAGCGACGTGTTCGGCCCCGGTGGATTCTTCGATACGTTCCTTCACGGCAACGCGCAACCGGAGCTGCTGGTGAAGGATTTCGGCCGGCCGTTCCGCATGGTGGATCCGGGCGTCGGGTTCAAGAAGCACCCCAGCAATTACTTCACGCACCGTCCGATCGACGCGGCGCTCGCGCTGCGGGAGGAAAGCGGGTTCGACGCGGCGGCGATCGAGCGCGTCGACATCCAGTTTCCGCGCTTCGATTACGTGAACCGGCCGCAGCCGAAAACCGGGCTCGACGGCAAATTCAGCGTGCAGTACGCCACGGCCATCGCGCTGCTCGACGGCGAGATCACGGTCGATTCCTTCGACGACCGCAGGCGTTTCGCGCCGGACGCGGCCGCACTGCTGGCGAAGACGACGCTGCATTTCGATGATGCCATTCCCCGGGACTTCGACCGCATGCACGCGGTGGTGACGGTGACGATGAAGGGCGGGCGCACGCTTACGAAGAAGGTCGACCGGCTGTCGGGGTGGGTCGGGTATCCGCTCACGGAGGCGCAGCGAATGCAGAAGTTCAACGCGTGTGCGCGGCGCGTGCTGACGGAGAAGGCCGCGGCGCGCGTCGTCGAGCTCGTGAACGGGCTCGATACGCTCGCCGACGCACGCGAGATCATGGACATCCTGCGCGCAGGATAGCGCGCGTGCCGGCCCCGGCGCGGCCATCGCAGCACGCATATCGGGCCGCGGGGTTAGAATCGGGGTCGTACAAACGACAGTGAGGGAAAGACCGTGAACAGACGCGACCAGGCCCGCGCTTTCGGCATGACATTCATAACGGCCGTGCTGGGGCTTGGCTCCGCCATGCCGCTGTCGCACGCCCAGACCTACCCGTCGAAGCCGATCCGGCTCATCGTACCGAACGTGCCTGGCGGCGGGACCGATACGGTTGCCCGGCTCATCGCGGACAAGGTGAGTCCCGCGCTCGGTCAGCAGATCATCGTCGACAATCGGGGCGGCGCGGGCGGACGCATCGCGGCGGAACTCGTCGCGCGTTCACCGAAGGACGGCTACATGCTCATGCTCGGGAGCGCGGCCACCCTGATCACCGGGCCTGCCCTCGACGCCGACCGGAAGTACGATCCGGTCAAGGACTTCGCGCCGATCACGCTCGCCGGCACCACCGCCTACATACTGGTCACGCATCCGTCGCTCCCGGTGAGGTCCGTGCGCGACCTGATCGGCCTCGCAAAAGCGAGCCCCGGCCGTATCGCCTATGCCACGACGGGGCAGGGTGGCCCGGCGCATCTGGGCACCGAGCTCTTCCAGGCGCTGGCCCAGGTCAAGATGATCCATGTTCCCTACAAGGGCGGCGCGCCGGCGATGCTGTCGCTGCTGCAGGGTGAAACCTTCGTCATGATCAGCAACTTCATCACCTCGCTCCCGCAGGTGCGCAACAAGCGCGTGAGAGCGCTCGGCGTCACCAGCTTGAAGCGCACCTCGCTCGCCCCCGACATACCGACGATCGACGAATCGGGCCTGCGCGGCTTCGAGCTGCAGCAGTTCTACTCCGTCGTCGCGCCGGCGGGCGTAGCGGCGGAGGTGGTGCAGCGGCTCAATCAGGAGATCGTGCAGGGGCTCGCGGCTCCGGACGTGAAGCAGCGGCTCGCGCGCGAGGGCATCGAATTGCGGACCTCGACGCCGGCCGAGCTTGGCAAGCTGTACGCGGAACAGTTCGCGAAATGGCTGAAGGTGATCCAGCAGGCGGGCATCAAGCGCTCAGGTTGAGGCGCTCTGATGACATGGCAAA
>JACQGN010000132.1 GCA_016199545.1 Betaproteobacteria bacterium
AGATGATCGTCAACGGCGAGTGCGACGCGCTTCCGGAACAGGCGTTCTACATGGTCGGCCCGATCGAGGAGGCCTTCGAGAAAGCGAAGACGCTGCAGTAATCATGACGACCACCATGCGGGTTGACGTTGTCAGCGCCGAAGAGTCGATCTACTCCGGCGAGGCGCAGTTCGTGGTGCTGCCGGGCGAGGCCGGCGAACTCGGCATCTATCCGCGCCACACGCCGCTCATCACACGGATCAAGCCGGGAGCGGTGCGAATTCTTCCGGCGGGAGGCGGTGACGAAGAATTGATTTTCGTCGCGGGCGGCATACTCGAGGTGCAGCCGGGGGTGATTACCGTGCTGGCTGACACTGCTATCCGCGGTCACGACCTCGATGAGGCGAAGGCGAACGAAGCGCTGCGCGCCGCTCAGGAGGCCATGGCAAAGTCGCAGGACAAACAGGAAATCGCCACCCTTCAGGCCGAGTTCGCGATGATGGCCGCTCAGCTCGCGGCAATACGCAGGCTGCGCAAGAAATAGCGGTAAGTCCCGACGTCGTCCGACGCGGACTTACCACCGTGAGTTGGAACGGACGCATACGCCGCTCAACTCCCGGGAAAAAGCAGGAGGCGGCGCCGGCGCTGCCTTTTTTCATTCATGGACACTTACGATCTCCTCGTGGTCGGCGGTGGCATCAACGGCGTGGGTATCGCGCGCGATGCGGCCGGGCGTGGCCTGAGCGTTCTGCTGTGCGAAAGCCACGATCTGGGTTCGGCGACGAGTTCGGCGAGCAGCAAGCTCATCCACGGCGGGTTGCGCTATCTCGAGCACTACGAGTTTCGTCTTGTCGCAGAGGCGTTGGCGGAGCGCGAGGTCCTGCTGCATTGCGCGCCGCATCTTGTACGCCCGATGCGCTTCGTGATGCCGCACGTGCCTCAGTTGCGGCCCGCGTGGATGATCCGCGCCGGACTGTTTCTTTACGACTACCTTGCCCGCCGCCAGACGTTGCCGGGATCACATCGCGTGGATCTGCGCAAATCACCATATGGTGCGGGCCTCAAACCCGGGCTCGAGCTGGGTTTCGTCTATTCGGATTGCTGGGTCGATGACGCGCGCCTCGTCATCTGCAACGCGCGCGCGGCCGCCGACTTGGGTGCGCGGATAGCGACGCATACGACGTGCACGGCGGCCGTGCGAACCGACGGGCGGTGGCGCGCCCGCTTGCGGGACGCGGCCGGGTGCGAGTCTGACGTGGTGGCGAAAGCGATCGCGAACGTCAGCGGTCCGTGGGCGCGGAAGTTTCTCGTCGATACCGTCCACCAGCCGGCCACCTTCAATCTCAAGCTGGTGCAAGGCAGTCACATCGTCGTGCCGCGGCTCTACGACGGCGAGCACGCATTCATTCTGCAGAACGACGACCGCCGGGTGGTGTTCGTTTACCCGTACGAGCGCCACTACACCCTGATTGGCACCACGGAGATCACGTTTTCAGGTGAGCCGGGGCCATGCGAGGCGAGCGAGCAGGAGGTGGCGTACCTGTGTCGCGCCGCCAACCGTTATTTTTCGCGTGAACTGCACGCGCGCGACGTTGTTTGGCGCTACTGTGGCATACGTCCCCTGTTCGACGATGGATCGAGCAATCCGTCCGCGATCACGCGCGATTACGTATTGCGCGTCGATGGGACGGGAGGTGAGGCGCCGGTGCTATCGGTGTTTGGCGGCAAGATCACGACCTATCGACGGCTTGCCGAGCGCGCTCTTGAAGCGCTTGCGCCGTGGTTTCCAGGGGCGCGGGGCCCGTGGACAGCAAGCGCGCCGCTGCCGGGGGGCGAGGCCGTTGCGGGCGGACCCGCAGTGGCGACGGACACGCTCGGCGGACGCTATTCCGGGCTGCCACACCAACTCATCGCCGCACTGCTCCGCCGCCACGGCACGCTGATCGGGGAGGTGCTGGGTGATGCCGAGTCGGCCGACACCCTGGGCGAGCACCTGGGGGCGGATCTCTATACCAGGGAGGTCGATTACTTCATTTCCCGTGAATGGGCGCGCACGGGAGAAGATGTCTTGTGGCGTCGCACCAAGTGCGGGCTGCACCTCACCGCGACCGAGCGGCAGGCAGTCGAGGACTACGTCCGTCAGCGGGTTCATTGACGCTGTGCGATAATTTGATGATGTCGTTGAGCGTCGTGATTCTTGCAGCGGGTCAGGGTAAACGCATGGTTTCGCGCTTGCCCAAGGTGCTGCACCGCGTTGGCGGAACGACGCTCATCGATCGGGTGATAACCACCGCGCGCCGGCTGAAGCCCGCGACAATCTGCGTGGTTTACGGGCATGGCGGCGAACGGGTGCGGCAATCGATCGGGGCACCAGACGTAGAATTCGTCCGGCAGGCGCCTCAACTGGGAACCGGCGATGCGCTGCGGCGGGCATTGCCGATGATCGGAGAATCGGACGTTACCTTAGTACTGTACGGCGACGTACCGCTGGTTCGTGCCGAGACGCTTGCGCCGATGGTTGCGGGCAAGATCGAGCGGGTGATGGTGCTCACCGCCATGCTGGATGATCCGTCGGGCTACGGGCGCGTGGTGCGCGACCGCCGGGGAAGGATCAAACGCATCATCGAGGACGCGGACGCAACCCCGGTGCAGAGGCGCATTCGCGAGATCAACACCGGCATCATGGCGCTGCCGACGAAGAGGCTCGCCTCGTGGCTTGGCAGGCTCGAGACTCGCAACGCCCAGGGCGAATACTATCTCACCGACGCGCTCGCTCAGGCGGGGGCAGACGGTGTGCCGGTGGAGGCCGACACGGCCGCGGATCCCGCGGAAGTGCTCGGCGTGAATAGCCGGGACCACCTCGCGCAGCTTGAGCGCACCTATCAACGCCGTTACGCGCAGAACCTCCTCGAACGAGGTGTCTCGCTCGCCGATCCGGCGCGTATCGACGTGCGCGGCGAACTCGAATGCGGAGACGATGTGGCAATCGATATCAATTGCGTTTTCCTGGGCGCAGTCTCGCTTGGCGCAGATGTCAGCATCGGACCCAACTGCGTGCTGAAAAATGTCGCGGTCGGAGACCGTACTGTGGTCGAACCGTATACGCTGATCGAGGATTCGGTGATCGGGGCCGACTGCCGGATCGGGCCCTATGCCCGCATCCGGCCCGGCGCAAGGCTCGCGCGCGACGTTCACATCGGCAATTTCGTCGAGGTCAAGAACAGCGCCATCGGCGAGCATTCCAAGGCGAACCATCTTGCTTACATCGGGGACGCAGCGGTTGGAGCCCGCGTAAACATCGGCGCCGGTACGATCACCTGCAACTACGACGGCGCGAACAAGCACCGCACGGTGATTGAGGACGACGTGCAGATCGGCTCGGACGTCCAGCTCGTGGCGCCGGTCACGGTCGGCAAAGGCGCCACGGTCGGGGCCGGCACCACGGTGTGGAAGCGCGCGCCGGCGGGTGCGCTGACCATCAACGAGAAGACCCAGGTCACCCGGCCGGGATGGAAGCGCCCGACGAAGAAACAACGATGAATGCGGAAAAGAGACGCCATTCATCATTCATAATTCATCACTGAAATTTATGTGCGGCATCGTCGGTGCGGCGTCCACGCGCGATGTGGTGGATGTCCTCATAGAGGGCATCCGTAAGCTCGAGTACCGTGGCTACGATTCGACCGGCATCGCCTATGTCGAGGACGGGCACCTCGCGCGGCTGCGCTCCACGGGACGGGTCGCGCATCTCGACGAACTTGCGCGCCAGCAGGGCGTGCACACAAGAACCGGCCTCTCGCACACGCGCTGGGCGACTCACGGCGCGCCGACCGAGGCGAATGCACACCCTCACTTCTCCGCGCGCGACGGCCTCGAAATCGGCATCGTTCACAATGGCATAGTGGAGAATCACGAGCCGATCCGCGCCCGCATGAAGGCGCTGGGATACCACTTCTCGTCGGAAACCGACACCGAGGTGATGGTGCACCATGTGCATTCCCTGGTTGCACAAGGCATGCCGCTGTTCGAAGCCGTAAGACGGGCGAGCTGGGAATGGGAGGGAGCCTACGCCGTCGGATTTGTGTCGAGCGGTGAGCCGGATGTCGTGATCGGGGCACGCAAGGGTTCACCGTTGCTCGTCGGGCTGGGCGAAGGCGAGAACTACATCGCTTCGGACGCGAGCGCACTCGTGGCGCAGACCCGCGACGTGATTTACCTTGAGGAAGGCGACGTGGTGGAAGTGCGGCCGGGCGGTGTCTGCGTACGCGACGGCGAAGGACGCGGGGTGCAGCGCGCTGTGACCCGGAGTCAGCTTTCGGCGGATGCAGTGGAATTGGGGACCTACTCGCACTACATGCAGAAGGAAATCTTCGAGCAGCCGAGCGCCGTTGCCGCCACCCTTGAGATGGTCGCCGGCGCACAATCGATCTCCCCGCAGGTTTTTGGCGTAGACGCGGAGCGTGTCCTGCGCGAGGCGGACGCCGTGCTGATACTCGCCTGTGGAACCAGTTTTCATGCCGGCATGGTCGCCCGTTACTGGCTCGAGGCGATTGCCGGCATCCCCTGTGTCGTGGAGATCGCGAGCGAGTACCGCTACCGCAAGTCGGTGCCGAATCCTAGGGCGCTGGTAGTGACGGTGTCGCAATCAGGAGAAACCGCGGATACGATCGCTGCGCTCAAGCACGCGCAATCGCTGGGGCACGAGCATTGCCTGGCGATCTGCAACGCCCCTGAAAGCTCGCTGGTGAGGGCGAGCGAGCTGCGCTTTCTCACGCGCGCGGGCCCGGAAATCGGCGTCGCTTCGACCAAGGCCTTCACCACGCAGCTGACGGCCTTCGTCCTGCTCGCCGTGGTGCTCGCGCGGCTGCGACGCAGGTTATCGCGGGAGTCCGAGCAGCAGCTTATCAGGAGCCTTCGGCATCTGCCTCTCGCGTTGTCTCGGGTGCTACAGGTCGAGCGGGCAATCCTCCCATGGGCGGAGAAGTTTGCCGGGCGCCATCACGCCTTGTTTCTGGGGCGCGGCATTCACTATCCGATTGCAATGGAAGGGGCGCTGAAGTTGAAGGAGATCTCGTATATTCACGCGGAAGCCTACCCTGCTGGAGAACTCAAGCACGGCCCCTTGGCGCTGGTAGACCGCTCCATGCCGGTGGTAGCAATCGCGCCCAACGACGCGTTGCTGGAAAAGCTCAAGTCCAATCTGCAGGAAGTGCGAGCCCGCGGGGGTGAGCTGCATGTGCTGGCGGACCAGGACTCCCGCATTGAGCCGGGCGACGGCTTGCACGTCATACGCCTTACCGATCACGCGGGACTGCTGTCTCCCATTCTCCACACCATCCCTCTGCAATTGCTTGCGTATCACGCGGCGCTGCGGCGCGGCACCGACGTCGATAAACCGCGCAACCTTGCCAAGTCCGTGACGGTCGAATAGCCGAAGTCATGATTCGTGTGCCGCCGCAAAGTGTTTGCGCTCGATGGGGGCGGCGTGCGAGCGCGCGGGATCCGCGTTCGTCGAGCTTGCTCTGACTCGCCGGCGGCCGGAAGCCCCCTAGCGAGGGGCACGATCCAAGCGGGCGAGGCGTATCAGTTCGTCAAGAATGGGGATGACGCCGGGCACGCTTCCCGCGAGCGCGCTGGACGTCATGTACCGCCCGTCAACCACAAGCGAAGGCGTTCCCGGTACCTGGTAGCGCGAGGTGGACTCGCGAGCCATATCCACGCCTTGGTCAACCTGAGGAGAAATGTACGCAGCCAGCCATGTCTCCCGGTCGATGCCATGACGGGCGGCCCATTGCGCGACCACGTCGGGCTTGCTCATCGCGAGCGCGTCCACATGATAGGCATCGTAGACTTTCTGGTGAAGCCGCTCCAACTCGCCCAATGCCGCCAGCGTGTAGAAGATCCGCACGTGCGGCGCCCAGGTTTCGCGCATCACCGCCGGAATCCGGCGAAACGCCGTATCTGCGGGTTTGCGCCGCAGCCAGGCCTCCAGCAGTGGTTGGAGTTGGAAACAGTAAGGGCAGCCGTACCAGAAGAACTCGATGATTTCCACGTGATCGCCAGTAGCGACCGGCTGACCCGGGGCAAGCAGGCGATAGTGTCGATCGAGCTGCGCACCGGCGGCGAGCCGGGCGCGCAGAAGGCTGCCTGTCCAGAGGGCGGAGATGAAGCCCGCCAGCGCCAACCGTCTTGATATCATCATCTATTTTGCGCCGCGGCCCTTGCGCGCGAGCGCAACCACGTGGTCCAAAACCTGGAAGTAGCGGACGAAGTCGACTTCGTTGTTGGACTTCACCGTCATGGACGGGGCAGTCAGATACCGGCCGTCGACGACAATCGCAGGCGTGCCGGAAATATCGAATTTGCGGGTGATCTCCTTGGCGCCATTGGCGCGGGCGGAAACCGAAAACGAGTTGTAGGTATCCGCGAATTTCTGTCGTTCCACCCCCTTGGTGGCTATCCAATCAAGTAGGACCTTGGTATTGTTCAGCCGCAGGTTCTGCCCATGTATAGCCGCAAATACCTGCTGGTGAAGCTGGTCGGTGAGTTTCATCGCCTCGATCGCGTAATAGGCCCTGGTAAGCGGCAGCCAGGCATCATCAAATACCACCGGTTGCCGCTTGAACTCCACGTCGGCCGGCTTGCGTTTCAGCCACGTCTCAAGCGGCCCCTGAAGATTGCTGCAGTGCGGGCAGCCATAATAAAAAAACTCAATCACCTCCACGTTCTTTCCGCTTGCGGTCGGTTGCGGCCGGTCGAGCACGCGGAAATCCCTGCCGGGGACGATCTGCCCCGAAGCGATGCGGGATGCGAACAGGAGCAAGAGCAACGGAACGAGCCAGCCGCAGGACTTCACTGAACGCATAACGACTCCGTAAGTGGTGCGCGAGGTCAGCGCGTGTCGGCGTCCCGCACCTTTATCAATGAGGTGCTCACGCCGTTCTGCTTGAGAGTATCCCGGGTCCGGGTCAGTTCCTCGACGCTGGTATAAGGACCCGCGCGCACCCGGTGCCAGACACCCTTGTCGGGGAGGGACGTCGTCTGCACTGTCGCCTCGATACCCAGCAGAGCGAGCCTGGCCTTGAGATTGTCCGCATCCGCCGCGCTCTGAAAAGCCCCGGCTTGCAGAAAAAACGCTTCCTTGGACGCTGTCGTTGACCCCGTCTGCGCTTCTCTCAGCTGCTGGTCGGTGGCAGGTTCTTCGTTGCCGGGCAGAATCTTGTAGAAGTCGAAGCGCGGTTTCGCCTCGACCGATTTGGCCGCCTTGTCATCGCTCTTGGCCGGAGGTGTGCCGGTTGCGGTCTTGGGCGCCTCGCTCTTGGCGGCGGGCGGCTGACGCCCGAGAAACGGACTCGGAACCTTGTTGATATACCACGCGACAGCAAGCGCAATGCCGAGTCCGAGTATCAGGCCGATCAGAATGCCCAGCAACAGCGAACCGCCGCCCGAGCGCCGACCCTTCGTGCGTTCTGTTTTCTTGTAGTCCTTGGTCACGCGGCTATCTTACATTTTTTCGGGTGCTGAAACACCCAGCAGCGCCAGTCCGTTGCGCAACACCTGGCGCACCGCAGTCACGAGGGCGAGCCGCGCCAGCCTCACCGGCGGGTCGTCCACCAGCAGGCGCGTCGAATTGTAGTAACCGTGGAAATCCGCGGCGAGGTCGCGCAAGTAAAACGCGACGAGATGCGGGGCCAGTTCGCGGGCAGCTTCCTCGACGATATCGGGATAATCAATCAGTCGTTGAAGGAGGCCCAGCTCCTGCTCGGAGGCGAGCGGTGCCGCATCGGCGCCCGTCAGCGAAGCGGCATTGCCACCCCACTGCTCGTGAACGCTGCAGACGCGGGCGTGCGCATATTGAATGTAGTAAACGGGATTCTCGTTGCTCCGCGATTTTGCAAGATCGAGGTCGAAATCGAGATGCTGGTCGCTCTTGCGCAACACGTAGAAGAAACGTGCGGCGTCGTTCCCGACCTCATTGCGCAGTTCGCGCAACGTCACGAATTCTCCTGCGCGCGTGGACATGGAGACCTTCTGGCCATTGCGATAGAGTACCGCAAACTGCACCAGCGCGATGGTCAGCTGCTCGGGATTGCGGCCGAGCGCGCCAAGCGCCGCCTTGACGCGTGCGATATAACCATGGTGATCAGCGCCCCAGACGTCGATCAGCAGATCGAATCCGCGTTCGAATTTGTTCAGGTGATAGGCGATGTCGGCCGCAAAGTAGGTATAGAACCCGTTTTCGCGCTGAATCACGCGATCCTTCTCGTCGCCGAACGCCGACGATCTGAACCACTGCGCGCCATCCTGCTGATAAAGGTGTCCTCGCTGATCGAGATCACGTATCGCGCGCTCGATGAGACCCGAGTCGTAGAGCGAGCGCTCGGAGAACCAGTGATCGAAGGTGACACCGAATTCCGTAAGATCGTCACGGCAGTCGGCAAGCTGCTCGTTGAGGGAGAAGCTGTGAAAATAGGCGAAATCCGGCCCCAGCAGCGTTTTGGACCTGCCGATCTGGGCATCGAGGTAGCTCTCGGCGTCGGCGTCCATGTCGGGGAGCCCGGCAGTGAACTCCGCGGCGCGGCGCACATAATGGGTGCCGTGTGCTGCGAGGATCTGGCGCGCCATATCGGCGACGTAGGTGCCCTGGTACGCATTGGGCGGAAACGGCACGCGCTCGCCCGCGAGTTCCAGATAACGCAGCCAGGTCGACAACGCCAGTATGTCCATCTGCCGGCCGGCGTCGTTGATGTAGAACTCCCGCGTAACTGCAAAGCCCGCGGCAGCGAGCACGTTGGCGAGACTCGCTCCAAATGCGGCACCGCGGCCGTGACCCACGTGTAGCGGGCCCGTCGGGTTGGCCGACACGAACTCGACCTGCGCGCGCCTGCCCTGCCCCAGCGTGCTTGTGCCGTACGACGCGGCCGCCGTCAAAACGCGGTTCACCGACTGCTTCTTGATGGCAGGGCGCAGAAACACATTGATGAATCCGGCGCCCGCGACTTCCGCTTTCTCGATCCAGGGTGAAACCGGCAGTGCGTCGAGCAGCCGCACCGCGACCTCGCGCGGCTTCGCGCGTAATTGTCTTGCAACTTGCAGGGCGAGATTGCAGGCGTAGTCGCCGTGCTTCGCGAGCTTCGGCCGCTCCAGGACGATGCTCGCGCCGCGCATGTTCGGTGCCACTTCGTGCAGCGCCGCTTCGAAAAGCTCTCGCAGGTGGGCGCGAAGGTCGGGGGAAGCCGGGGAGTTCATGTGGGGACGTGCCAGAAGCGCGCCATTATAAACGAGCCGCATACGCGGACCGAGTTTGCCGTGCCGGAATGCGCCTGGCGCCTAGAACTCCACCGGATCCACGTCGAGCGACCAGCGCGCGCGGGTCGAGGGCGCTGCGGACAGTCGCTCGTACCATTTGCCGAGGAATTCACGCAACCGGCTGCGCGATGCCGCCTGCACCAGGAGCTGCGCGCGCTCACGACCGGCGCGGCGCACCATGCCTGCGGGAACCGGGTCGTAGATGACAACGTGTTGCGACAGCGCTCTGCCGGCCCGGGCGGCATCGTCCAGGAACGCCAGAGATGTCTCGAGCCTGGCGGCTTCCGCCCGCAGCAATGCTTGATGCACGAACGGCGGGAAACCCGCCTGACGACGTTCTGTCAACGCGGCTGCAGCAAACGAGGCGTAGTCCTGCCTGCGCAGCGCTTCATAGAGCGGATGACGCGGGAACTCGGTCTGGATCATGACCTCGCCACGTTTGTCACCACGCCCTGCGCGGCCGGCGACCTGCGTGAGCAACGCGTAAAGCCGCTCGGGCGCGCGGAAGTCGGTGCTGTAGAGCAGGCTGTCGGCATTCAGTACTCCAACGAGGCTTAGATGGGGAAAATCATGCCCTTTCGCGAGAATCTGGGTGCCGACGAGAATGTCGATCTCCCTCGCCTGGATCCGTTGGCGCACGGTCGGCCACATGTCCTTGCGGCGAGTGCTGTCGCGGTCGACCCGCATGATTCGTGCGGCAGGAAACTGCCTGGCAAGCGCAACCTCCACGCGCTGCGTTCCCTGGCCAAGCGGCGCCAGGTCCTGATTGCCACAGTCCGGGCACGCAACGGGCACACTGGCTTGGGCGCCGCAGTGGTGGCAGTGTAGCCGATGGTCGGCAACGTGCAGAACGAGCTGTGCCGTGCAGCGGTGGCATGCGGAGAGCCAGCCGCAAGCCCGGCACATCAGCACCGGCGCGTAACCCCGGCGGTTGATGAACACCAGGCTCTGTTCGTGTCCGCCGAGACGTGCCGCGATCGCCTGCAGCAGCGGTTGTGAGAGGCCGTCCACGAGGTGCTCGCCGTGCGTATTGATGCATTCGATCTGCGGCATCACGGCACCGACCCGTTTCGTGAGGTGCAGAAGCCGATAACGGCTGCTGACCGCGTTGTGATAGGTTTCGAGCGCGGGCGTCGCGGACCCCAGGACCACCGGTACGTGCATCTGCTTTGCCCGCACCACGGCAAGATCGCGTGCGGAGTAGCGTAAAGCGTCCATCTGTTTGAATGAGAGGTCGTGCTCTTCATCCACGATGATCAGCGCGAGCTTGGGGATGGGGGCGAAAACTGCGAGGCGTGTTCCCAGCACCACCCCTGCCCGCGCATCCTGGGCCGCGCGCCAATGCTGCAATCGCTCCGCTTCGCTTAACCGGCTATGCAGCGTCGCGACGACTGTGTCGGGAAAGCGCGAGTGTATTAGTGCCTCGAGCTGCGGCGTCAGCACGATCTCGGGAACCAGCAGCAACGCCTGGCCGCCGGCACGAAGCACAGCGGCGATCGCGTGCAGATAGACCTCCGTTTTCCCGCTGCCGGTGACGCCGAGCAGGACAAATGCCCCGAACCGGCCGAACGAGGCGGCTATCGTGCCCGTCGCCTGGATTTGCTCCGGCGTGAGTGCGGGTCCGCCGGCGACAGTCGGGCTGCGCGGTGCTTGGGCCGGCGCATCAGCGCGCTGCTCGCTACGCACCCAGCCGCGCATTATCAGCTGCTTGACGGCGACCCCTGCCTTGGGTCCGGCGGCTGATCTCAACGCATCCCAGCTCAACTCGCGCTGATGCTTGAGCGCTGCAAGAAGTCGGCGCTGCACGGTTGCGCGCCGCGGCAGAGTATCAAGGTTGGCCCTTTCGCCTTCCGGAGTCACGAGATAACCGAGTGCCGCTCTATCGCGCGAGAGGCGGGCGCGCCGCAGCGCACCCGGGAGCGCAGCCATGACCGCGGCCCCCAATGGATGGTGATAATAGGCTGCGGCAAATCTCAGCAGGTCGAGGTCGCACGGGGAAAGAGCAGGCACCTCACGCAACACGCGGCGCACGCGTTTCAGTCGCTCCGGCGCCACCGCGCTGTCGATGTCCACCGCCACCACAATTCCAACCACGTTCCTGTTCCCAAGCGGGACGAGAACACGCTGCCCGATGTCGCCGGGCCCCAGCCCTTCGGCGTGGTAATCGAACAGTTTTGGAACCGGCACGTCGATGGCGACGCGAGCAATTTTCATCGTAATCGCGACGGGCTGGCAAAAAGGAAATTACAGCCGGCTGCTCATGCGGCATCTGCAGATTTGTGGCAAGTGACTCACGCTGCAGCACAATTCGATCTTACTCACATTGCCTTGTGGATAACCAAGTGAATGATTTTGGTCGACCTTCTGCGTCCTTGTCTGGCGATGCCATGCAGGCCCACACGCAGTAGTCAAGGAAAAATGAAATATATTTAAAAACAAAGGGTTGATAGTGGCTCTTGGCGACGTGCACGAGCCCGGGCTGTGGCGACCCTACGCAAGCCCTTGGTGTGCATAAGTTTTCTTGTGCGCTATGGCAGGGCCTCTGGCGGCGTCAGTGGAACGGGCGACTAAGCTCGTGCACGGCGTCCACTAACACACCCACGTGCTCGGGAGGGGCAAACTGCGAAATCCCGTGCCCGAGATTGAACACGTGTCCCCCCCCAGGTCCGAATGCTGACAGTACTTGCTGCGTCTCTTTTCGTATGACGTCCGGGCTCGAAAACAGCACTGCCGGATCGAGGTTTCCCTGCAGCGCCACGTCACGCCCGATCAGCGCGCGCGCGGCGCCGATGTCGGTCGTCCAGTCCACCCCGACGGCGTCGCACCCGGTCGCCGCAATATCCTTTAGCCATTGACCCCCACCTTTGGTGAAAACGATGCTCGGGACTGGCTCGCCGCTTTCTCCGCCCGAAAGACCCGCGATAATCCGTTCGAGGTATGAGAGAGAGAACTCGCGGAAGGCCGGTGTGCTAAGGATCCCGCCCCAGGTATCAAAGATCATCACGGCATCCACGCCTGCGTTGATCTGCGCGTTCAGATACCGGGTCACTGCACGGCAGTTGGTATCGAGGATGTGATGCACCAGGTCGGGCCGGGCGTACAGCATGGCCTTGAACACATGGAAATCCGCGCTTGAGCCTCCTTCCACCATGTAGCAAGCGAGCGTAAACGGGCTGCCCGCAAAACCGATGAGTGGAACCTGACCGGCTAGCGCCCGCTGAATCTGCCTCACGGCATTGAGCACGTAGCCCAGCTGTTCTTCGGGGTCGGGAATCGGCAGGCGGCGGATCGTATCCTGGTCCCGCAACGGGCGGTCGAAACGTGGACCCTCCCCTTCCGCAAAGTACAGACCGAGACCCATCGCGTCGGGGATGGTAAGGATGTCGGAAAAGACGATGGCGGCATCCAGCGCAAACCGCGACAACGGCTGGAGCGTGACTTCGGTGGCAAGGTCGGGATTGCGGCAAAGATCAAGAAAGCTGCCAGCACGCGCCCGCGTGCGGTTGTATTCGGGGAGATAGCGCCCGGCTTGACGCATGATCCATACCGGCGTGTATGGGGTGGGCTGCCGTAGCAGAGCCCGGATCAGCGTGTCATTCTTCAGGCGGGACATGAGCGTGAAACGTGGAATGTGAAACGTGAGGCAGAGTGGGCGCGCCGCGATGGGGGCGCGCAAGAGTGATGTTACCCTTCACCTTTCACGTTTCACCGCGGAAGCTCGGAGCTTCCCATCAGGAATTCGTCCACGGCGCGGGCACATTGCCGGCCCTCACGGATGGCCCAGACCACCAGCGACTGCCCGCGGCGCATATCGCCTGCGGAGAATACCTTCGGGACGCTGGTGGCATAGCAACCCGCGCCATCGGTCGTGGCTCTGGCGTTGCCGCGGGGATCCTTCGCGACGCCAAAGGCATCGAGCACCGATTGCACGGGCGACACGAAACCCATGGCGAGCAGCACCAGGTCAGCGGGAACCTCGAATTCCGAACCGGGGATTTCGCTCGGTTTGCCTTCCTTCCACTCGAGGCGCACCGCCTTGAGCGCCTTCACCTTTCCGTTCTCACCCAGGAACAGCTTGGTGGTGATGGACCAGTCGCGCTCGACGCCCTCCTCGTGCGAAGACGAGGTCCGCAGCCGCACGGGCCAGTACGGCCAGACTGGATTGCGTTCGACATCCGGCGGCATCGACAGCAGCTCGAACTGCGAAATCGAGGCCGCGCCATGGCGGTTGGAGGTGCCGACGCAATCCGATCCCGTGTCGCCTCCGCCGATGATGACCACGTGTTTGCCAGTTGCCCACAGGTCGAGCACGCCGGCATCGCCCGCTACCCGGCGGTTCTGCAGCGGCAGGAAATCCATCGCAAATTCGATGCCCCGCAAATTGCGCCCGGGCACCGGCAAATTGCGTGGCACCTCAGCGCCGCCCGCAAGCACCGCAGCGTCGAATTCCTCGAGCAGCCACTGCGGGTCGATTCGCGTGGCCGCGCCGTTGCCCGCGCCGAGCGGCGCGTCGCCCACGACGTGGTCGGTCCTGAATTCGACGCCCTCGGACGCCATCTGCTCGAGGCGCCGGTCGATGATCCACTTCTCCAGCTTGAAATCCGGGATGCCGTACCGCAGCAGCCCTCCGATACGGTCATTCTTTTCGTACAACACGACTTCGTGCCCGGCGCGGGCAAGCTGCTGGGCGCACGCGAGCCCCGCGGGGCCGGAACCAACGACGGCCACTTTCTTTCCAGTCTTGTGCGCGGCGGGCGTGGGCCGCACCCAGCCTGCCTCCCAGGCTTTGTCGATGATCGCGTGTTCGATCGACTTGATGCCGACCGGGTCTTCATTGATGCGCAATACGCATGCTTCCTCGCACGGTGCCGGGCATATGCGGCCGGTGAACTCGGGAAAGTTGTTTGTCGAATGCAGCGTTTCGATCGCAGTCTTCCAGTCCTGCCTGAATACCAGATCGTTGAAGTCGGGGATGATGTTGTTGACCGGGCAGCCGCTCATGCAGAACGGAATGCCGCAGTCCATGCAGCGCGCACCCTGGATCTTCGCCTGTTCATCCGTAAGGTGCTGGATGAATTCGCGGTAGTGTTTTTTGCGAACTTCCTTCGGTTCGTAGGTCTCCTCGACGCGCCCGAACTCGAGAAAGCCGGTAATTTTGCCCATCTATGCAGCCGCCTTCTTGTGTGCCGCGGCGAGCTCCCCGAGCGCTCGGCGGTATTCCTTCGGGAATATCTTCACGAAGCGCCCCCGGTTCTCCGACCAGCTATCGAGTATCTCCTGTGCGCGGCGGCTGCCGGTATGCCGGGCGTGCCTCTCGATCAGGGTACGCAGTATCGTCTCGTCGGAGCGTCCGCCGTGCCAGAACTCGGGTGCGAGCTTTGCCTGCTGCTCCAATTCCGTCAGCACCGGTTCGAGGTCCACCATCGCGGTGTTACAGCGCTTGATAAATTCACCTTCTGCGTCAAGCACGTAGGCGATACCGCCGGACATGCCGGCGCCAAAGTTCCGCCCCGTCGTTCCCAATACCACGACGGTGCCACCGGTCATGTACTCGCAGCCGTGATCGCCTACGCCCTCAACTACCGCCCGGGCACCGGAGTTACGCACCGCGAAACGCTCGCCTGCGACGCCCCGGAAATACGCTTCGCCCGCGACCGCTCCGTAAAGCACAACGTTGCCGGTAATGATGTTTTCGGTCGGCTCGCCGCGAAACTTGGGCGAAGGCTGCACCGAAATACGCCCGCCTGAGAGCCCCTTGCCACAGTAGTCGTTGGTGTCGCCGATCAGATCCAGCGTGACGCCGCGCGCGAGGAACGCGCCGAAGCTCTGTCCGGCCGAGCCAGCGAGGCGCACGTGAATCGTGTCCTCCGGCAGCCCCTCATGGCCATAGCGTTTGGCAATCCGCGAAGATAACATCGTGCCGAAGGTGCGATTGATGTTGCGGATCGGCATTTCGATCGTTACTTTCTCGCGCCGCTCGAGAGCCGGCCGCGCCAGCTCGATGAGACGGTTATCCAGCGCTTTTTCCAGGCCGTGCTGCTGCGTCTCGCAGTGGTAGAGCGCCACTTCGGGAGGCATCTTTGGCATGTAGAAGATTTTCGAGAAATCGAGCCCTTTGGCTTTCCAGTGTTCGATCCCCTTGCTCGTGTCGAGCAGATCCGTGCTTCCGATGAGATCATTGAGTTTCCGGATGCCGAGCTTCGCCATCAGCTCGCGTACTTCCTCGGCGACGAAGAAGAAATAGTTCACCACGTGCTCCGGCTTGCCCTCGAACCTGCGCCTGAGCACCGGGTCCTGCGTGGCTATTCCCACCGGGCAGGTGTTGAGGTGGCATTTGCGCATCATGATGCAGCCCTCGACCACCAGCGGTGCGGTGGCGAAGCCGAATTCGTCCCCGCCCAGCATGGCTCCGATCACGACGTCGCGCCCGGTTTTGAGCTGGCCGTCCACTTCCACCGCGATTCGGCCACGCAGCCGGTTGAGCACGAGCGTCTGCTGGGTCTCGGCGAGCCCCAAC
>JACQGN010000013.1 GCA_016199545.1 Betaproteobacteria bacterium
AAGCCGATGTCGCGCGCCGGCGGCAGCAGTGCATCGAGCACGCGTTCTTCGGCCAGGTCCTCCGCCTGATGCCGGACTCTGCGCGTCGCCTCCTCGCGCGTCTGCTTGATCGCGGTCTCCACCAAGTCGCGGATGATGGTATCGACGTCGCGCCCGACATACCCGACTTCGGTGAACTTGGTCGCCTCGATCTTGATGAATGGGGCATTTGCCAGACGCGCGAGGCGCCGCGCGATTTCGGTTTTGCCCACGCCGGTGGGGCCGATCATGAGGATATTCTTGGGTGTGATCTCCTGGCGCAGCGGTTCCTCGACCTGCTGGCGCCGCCAGCGGTTGCGCAGTGCGATCGCGACCGCACGCTTCGCCTCCTGCTGGCCGACGATGTGCTTGTCGAGTTCGTGGACGATTTCCTGCGGGGTCATCTGGCTCATGGGAGAAGGGTGAAACGTGAAAGGTGAATAGTGAAACGTGGCGTAACGTTAGGGCGCTCGACGGCAAGACTTGCGTTTCACATTTCACATTTCACTCGAGAATCTCTATGACGTGCTGCTGATTGGTGTAAATGCAAAGATCGCCGGCGATGGCGAGCGCCTTCTTGACGATCGTTTCCGGCGGCAGGTCGCAATTCTCGAGCAGCGCCCGCGCCGCCGCTTGCGCGAAAGGCCCGCCGCTGCCGATCGCCACCAGACCGAGTTCCGGCTCCAGAACGTCTCCGCTTCCGGTGATGACCAGTGAGGCTTCGCGGTCGGCGACCGCGAGCATCGCCTCAAGTCGGCGCAGGATGCGGTCCGTGCGCCAGTCCTTGGCGAGCTCGACCGCCGAGCGCATGAGGTTGCCCTGGTGCTTCTCGAGCTTCGCCTCGAAGCGCTCGAACAGCGTGAATGCATCCGCAGTGCCGCCGGCAAACCCTGCCAGAATCCGGTCGTGGTAGAGCCGCCGCACCTTGCGCGCGCTCGCCTTGATCACCACGTTGCCGAGCGTCACCTGTCCGTCGCCGCCGAGCGCCACGCGCGGGCCGCGCCGCACCGACAGGATGGTCGTGCCATGAAAAATTTCGTTGCTCATCGATATCACTGCGAATTATAGCCGGCCGCGGCGCGCCGCGTTGCTCTCAGGAGACACCCTCGAGTTTGAATACGACCGGCACCAGCACCCACGCTTCCACCGCCTCGGCGCCGCGCCGCGCGGGAACGAAACGCCACGTCTTCACGGCGTCGAGCGCGGCGCCGTCGAGGTGGGCCGAGCCGCTGCTTTTCTCGACGCTCACCTGCACGGGGACGCCCTCGCGTGTGACCAGCAAGCGCAGGGTTACGGTTCCCTGCTCGCCGTTGCGCCGTGCAATGAGCGGGTAGCGCGGGGCCGGATTGCGCAGGTACTCGGCGTTGAATCCGGGTGGTGTGGGCGGCAGCACACGATCCCGCGATGCCGCTGCTGCAGCCGGTGGCTCGGTCACAGCACTGGACTCGGCCTGCCCGATCGCCGGTACCGCTACTATCATCGTCGATTCAGCGGACGGCCGTGCTTCGGACAAGGCAAGTGATGGTTGATCAGACAGTTCGGGCTTGGGCGCCTCCTCGCGATTCGGCGCGGGCGCCGCCGGCCTTCGCGGCGTTGCCGCGGATGCGAGCTTTGCTTCTGGCGCAGCCGCCGGCAGCGGTTGTGGCGGGTCGACTCGGACCAATGCCACGTCGAGCGCTCGCGCCGGAAGCGGTGGCGAATCGCGTCTGAGCTCCGGCAACAGGGTAAGCACTGCCAGGTGCAGCATCAGGCTGCCAGCCACGCAGCCCAGGAAAAGTTGCCTGCTACGCCTCACCTGCGCGCGGCTCGACAGACTCACGCGCGCCTGCAGCGCGAGCGAAAGAACTACCGGGTGATGGCTACGGCGTCGACCAGGCGGTAGTAGAGCCCCATCGGGTCATCGCGCAGCACCTGCAAACGGCCGGTCAGGACGATGGGTTCGAATCCGTACTTGACCGGCGCCTTGGCCTGCACTTCAACCAACTGGTCGGGACCACCGGGCAGACAGAATGCGCAGGAAGGCGGCATCGCGGTCAGGATGAAACGCTTCTGCTTTTCGCCCATGTCGAGCGGCAACATGAAACCCTGGAGCTTCACTTCCTTCTTGTCGAGCACGGTGATGTTGTTCGAGAACTGCGGGACGAAGCGGTCTTTCTGCTTGATGGCCTCGACCTGCGCCAGCGTCTTCCACGACACCACGCCTTTCAACTCCGGCAGCGGCTTGAACATGTCCGGAGAAGGCTGCTGGGACATATCCATCGCCGGGCTGTTCGAGATCTCTTTGCCCGGAACGGCTTTTTGCTGCGCCCAGCCTGCCACATGGAAGCTCAACAGCAACGTAATAACCCAAGCGAAGAATCTCATCACTTCCTCCGTGACTTACGAACGGGCCATCGGTCATGCAACCTTTGACGGCTGATTTTACTCCAGTTTCCCGACTCCGCCACCAGCGCCTGGTCAGTCCCTGTGTTTCATGCCGCAGTACTTGCCAATAGCCAACCCTTTGCAATCCTTGGCCAATTGGCCCTGGCATTCCTTTTCAGGCTTGCCTGATTCCAGGCATTTGGCGGCATTGAGATGGGCCTCTGCCATCGCGCGGTGATCGGCAATGTCTTTCTTGACGTGAGCCGGATCATCCTTTTTGCCCTTTTCCGCCCCAAACGCGGCCGGCGCAGCCGAAAGGCCCGCCGCTACCAGGATGATCATCAACGTTTTCATCACGTGTCTCCTTCGTTCATCATTCATCATTCATCATTCATCATTCATCGTTGACCTTCATCCCCGCGCGAGCGTGCCCGCGATGTCGGTGCGGTACGCGCGCCACGCCGGCAGCAAGGCCGCCACGACGCCGACGGCGAGCGCAAGCACGATCAACCATATTTCGCTGTTGTGCCACGTCCAGCCGGTTACAGCGACCTGCTTCGCCGCCTTGAACGCGTAGCCCAACGCTTCGGTAAGCACGTGCCCCAGCGCGAGCCCCAGCGCCGCGCCGATGCCCGCCAGCAGCGCGCCCTCGAACAGCATCAGCGCCATCAGCTTGCCGGGGCTGGCGCCGAGCGTCCGCATCACGGCGAGATCGTAACGGCGCTCGAGCAACGCGTTGTAGAGCGCGATGAAGACGGAGAGACCCGCGGCGATGATCAGCACCAGAGCGAAGGCGCGCAGCACGTCCACCCCGACCCCGATGATGGTGAACAGGCGCGCTGTTTCGTAGGCCGGCGAGGCCGCCTGCATCGCGCTGTTCTGGTTGATGTAGCGCGGCAGCATCGCGACGGCGAGCGGCGAGGCGTATTGGATCAGCAGTGCGGTTAGCTCCTTCTCGTCGTCCGGCATCAATTCCGCCACGCGAGCCACGTCCTTAATGTCATACTGGTCCGCGTGCACCGCCCACACGCTCGCCACGTCGGTGAGCACGACCCGGTCCACCACTGTGCCGGTGGGCGCCAGCACACCCACGACCCGGTAGGAGTGGGTCTCATGCATGACACCCTCACCTTCTCCCGCGCCCATGCCGTGCGCTCCGACAAAGGTGGCGCCCATCGCCAGACCCGTCTGCGCGGCGATTTCGGCGCCAAGTACCGCCTCCAGCGGCGCCTGCCACAGGCGGCCCTGGGCGAGGCGCGCGTTGTAGTGCGCCACGTAGTCGTGGTTGGTGCCGACGATGCGGTGCCCGCGGTAATTGTCGGCGAGCGCGAGCGGAATCACCTTCTTCACCATGCGGTGGCGGGCCAGCTCCTGCGCCTGTTTCCACGACACGTTTCCGGTGGGCACGTCGAGCTGGTAGATGCTGGAGAGAATGATCTGCATCGGGCTGCCCTTGGCGCCGACCACGAGGTCGATGCCGCGCGCGTCGCGCTGCATGCGTTCCTCGAGCTGGGAAGTCGCGAGCAGCAACAGCGTGATCGTCGCGATGCCCAGGGCGAGCAGCAGCACGTTGAGCGCAGTACTGAGCGCCCGCGCGCGCAGGTAAGCCAGGCTGACTGTCGCGAGGTTCATGGCTGCGCCTTCAGCTCATAATGATTGGACATCCGTGCCTTGATGCGCTGGTCGTGCGTGGCAATCACCAGGGTCGCGCCGCAGGCGCGCGCCTGGGACTCGAGCAGCCCGTAAGCCTGCGCGCAACGCGCATCATCAAGGTTAGAGGTCGGCTCGTCGGTGAGCAGCAGCTTGGGCCGGTTGACCACGGCGCGCGCAACGGCGACGCGCTGCGCCTGGCCGAAGGAAAGCTCATGCGGATAGGCACCCGCCTTGCCGGCGACATCGAGGCTTGTCAACACCTCGCGCACCCGTGCGCCGTCTTGCGGCAGACCAGCGAGATACTGGGCCAACGACAGGTTATTCATGACCGTGAGGCTCGGCACGAGATGCAGGCGTTGCAGCACGATGCCGATGCGCTGCCCGCGGAAACGGTCGAGTTCGGCGGGCCTGAGCGCCGTGAGGTCCTGGCCGGCAATGCTGATACGTCCCGCGGTGGGTTTCAGTATTCCCGCCAGTATGTGCAACAACGTAGTCTTGCCGCTGCCGGAAGGGCCGAGCACCAGCCACTGCGACCCCTGTTCGACCTGCCACGCAGCAACGCTCAATACGTCGGCGCTGTCGTAAGCGTGCCTTAATTCTCGCAGCTCGAACACGAGTCATCCTCCGTCACGATTCCTGTTTGCAGAGCAAAGAATGTCACCGGTTTCCAGTAGCGCACGCCCATCGGCCGCTTCCGTTGCCAGCGCATCCTAGTGCAACAGCGACTCAACCATCCAGACAGTGCCGATGCCAATGGCCATCAGGCCGATCTGCCATGCGATGTCGCGGGCGCTGTTCTGCCGATGCATGTCGGGAATAAGATCCGCCACCGCGATGTAAATGAAGCAGGACGCGGCGAGCAGCAGCGCATACTGCACCATAGACTGAGCGCCCTCGAGCAAGAAATAGCCCACGATGCCGCCCGCTACCGACATCAGGCTGACGGCAAGATTGAGCCATAGCGCGCGCCCCCTGCCGTAGCCGGCCTTGAGCAGCACCACGAAATCTCCGAGTTCCTGCGGGATCTCGTGCGCCATGATCGCGAGCGTCGTAGTAATGCCCAACCTGATGTCGGTCAGGAAGGCCGCAGCGATCAACACGCCGTCCACGAAATTATGAAACGCATCGCCCACCAGGATCAGCATTCCGGAAAGCTTGCGCGTTCCGCGGTCGTCGTGCTCGTGGCGGTGACGCCAGAGCGCCGCCTTTTCCAGAAGGAAGAACGCCAATATGCCAGCCAGCACAATTCCAAACAGCGAGTGCGCATCGGTGGATTTCTCGAAGGCTTCCGGTAACAGGCCGAGGAATGCCACTCCAAGCAGAACGCCCGCGGAATAGCTCACCATGCGCGGCACCCATCCCGAAAGCAGCGAGTAGGCAACCGTCGCCGCCAACAGGACACTCACGGCGCCGCCGGCGAGCCCGGCCCCGATGATCCAGAACAGGGTTGCGTGCACGGCGCGCTACCAGATGCAAATCAGTTGCATTGCGAGATCCATATCGGTAATGGTCGTCTCCCTACCGGAAGGTCAATGCCGATGTTGCACGTGAGCCCGCGACCGGCGTTGGGCCGCGGGCGCGCAGCCGGCGCACTGGCCCTTGACCGTCAACTCGATCTCCTGGGGGTGGAAACCGGAGGGCAGCGGGACGCTGCGTGCGGCCGTCGCCTCGCCCAGGCAGATGACCTCGCCGCAGTCGTTGCACTTGAAATGGGCGTGGGCGTGAGTGCGTTCGGGTTCATCGCCTGCCGCGTTGAAACGCCATACCCGGTCCTCGCCGGCGATCTTGTGAGCCAGGCGATGGGAGGTCAGCCATTCCAGCACCCGGTAGACCGTCACGCGGTCCATCCCCGCGCCGCGATTGACGCGCCCTTCAATCTCATGGTGGGTCAACGCGCGACGGGCCGCCAGAAGGACGGCCAGCACCTCGACGCGCTGCCGAGTCACGCGCGCGCCGGTGCGCTGCACCAGATCTTCGGCACGATCGTGAAACGTCGGCGTCATGGGCGTCATTAAATCATGAGCTGCGTTTTCGCGCAACTCTGTTGCATTAGAATTCCGGCGGCCTTGGATGGTGAGTGACCCCGGATCTTCCGGCACGCCGATTCCTCAACCCGCCTGTCCAGGAGGATCGCGCTGCTCTGGCGCTGCAGACCGTCCGCGAGCAAAGCTATCGATCCGAACAGGATGCCCGTCGGGATCTCGACCACCATCATGATCGACGTGAGCCCAATGACGATCAGCGTCCGGACTGCGCCCGGCCGCTTACGGTCCTGGCCTTGTGGACCGGTATACTCACCGCGATGAAATTTCTTCTCTTGCGCCTGATCGACGTCTATAGGCTGCTGTTGAGTCCATTCTTCGGAACTCAATGCCGCTTCTACCCGACGTGCTCGGCCTACGCGCGCGAGGCGATCGAAACCCACGGTTGGTGGCGCGGCTCGTGGCTCGCTCTCTGGCGGATACTGCGGTGCAACCCCTGGCACCCGGGCGGCGCCGATCCCGTGCCGCCGGCACCACTGCGGAATACGGAATGATGAATGCGGAATGAAGAATCCCGGGCTCGACATGCCTCCCGCTTTACCTCATTCAGCATTCAGCATTTGTCTGCCACCCGGCAGACCAGTCCCTTCAGATACTCGCCTTCCGGAAAGTTGAGCGCGACGGGATGATCGGACGCGGCGTGGAGCCACGCTTCGATACGTGGATTGACACCCGCATCGAGCGCCGCACCGGCCACGATCTTCTGGAACAATTCCGGCGAGACGCCACCCGAGCACGAGAACGTCATCAGCACACCACCGGGACGCAGGAGCTTGAATCCAAGGAGGTTGATGTCCTTGTAGGCGCGCGCGGCCCGCTCCGCATGTGCTGCGGTGGGCGCGAGCTTCGGCGGATCGAGCACGATGAGATCGAACTGGCGTCCCTGGTCACGAAACCGCCGCAGCGTCTGGAATACGTCGCCTTCGACCCAATCTACGGACGCCAGGCCGTTTGCACCCGCGTTGGCGCGCGCATGCTCAAGCGCCAGCGCCGAACTCTCCACCGCAGTGACCGAACGGGCGCCTCCTGCCAGCGCGTTGAGGGCGAATCCGCCGGTGTACGAAAAACAGTCGAGCACGTCGCAATCTTTCGCGAGCGCGCGCAAACGCATCCGGTTGTCGCGCTGATCGAGATAGAACCCGGTTTTGTGTCCGGTGTGTACCTCGACCCCGAATGCGAGGCCGTGCTCATGCAGGGTCAGCGAACCCGCGAGCGGCGCGCCGCGCAGCAGCCCCGCGCGCGGGGCGAGTCCCTCGAGTTCCCGCACGTCGGCGTCCGAGCGCTCCCACACGCGTGCCGCACCCGTAACACGCGTGAGCGCATCCGCAAGCGCCTCACGCCAGCGCTCGGCACCCGCGGAGAGCAATTGCAGCACGACGGTGTCGGCGTAGCGGTCGGCCACGATGCCGGGCAGCCCGTCCGATTCGCCATGCACGAGTCGCGCGGCATCGGTTATCCCGCTCTCGAACAACGCCGCGCGCGCCTGTACCGCGTGCGTCACGCGCTCATGGAAAAAACTGGCGTCGATCTCGCGTTCGCCCCAGCCCCAGACCCGCGCCCGAATCTGCGACTCGGGACTCCATGCGGCGGCGGCGAGAAACTCGCCGCTGCTCGAACGCACATCAACCGTGTCACCGGGCGCAGGCTCACCCTCCACGCGTGCCACTGCGCCGGAGAATATCCACGGATGCCGGCGCTTGAGCGATTTTTCCCGCCCCGGCTTGAGAACCAGCTTGTGCATGAAAACCTGCTCTCAACTTTTCCGCTTCGCCCGGGGGTGCGCGGCATCATACACTTTGGCCAGGTGTTGAAAGTCGAGTTGGGTATAGACCTGCGTGGTCGAAATGCTGGCATGACCGAGCATGTCCTGCACCGCGCGCAAGTCCCCGCTCGACTGCAGCAGATGCGAGGCGAACGAGTGCCGCAGGGCATGCGGGTGCACGCGGCTGCCAAGTCCCTGCTTCAAGGCGTGACGCTTGAGGCGTGCCTGTACGGCGCGCTGGCTCAAGCGTGTGCCGCTGCGGTTGACAAAGAGCGCGTCGTGCCGCACGCCGGGTATCCGCTCGCGCGCGGCAAGCCAGGTCTTCAATGCCGTGATGGCGTGCCTGCCCACCGGGACGATCCGGGTCTTGGCGCCCTTGCCGGTCACACGCACCGTGGCGTCGCCGTAGTTCACGTCCGTGGGGGCAAGCCCGGTCAGTTCCGACAGGCGCAGGCCCGAGGAGTAGAAGAGTTCCAGGATCGCCTTGTCGCGCAATGCCAGCCAATCGTCCCCGGAAACCTCCATCAGCCGGCCTGCTTCGTCGGGCGACAGCGCGTGCGGCAGACGCTTTGCCGCCTTGGGCGCCCGGATACCGAGGCAGGGGTTCTGCCCGAAACCATGCTCGCGTGCGAGATAGTTGAAGAAACCGCGCCAAGCGGACAACATGCGTGCCAGTGTGCGTCCGTCGAGCCCGCGCCCGTGCAGCTGCGCGACAAAGCGGCGGATCTCGCGCACCTCCAGCCGGCCGAGTGGGGTGTCGCCGGCGAGTTCGATCAGCGCGCCGATGTCGCGCGCGTAATTGCGCGTGGTATGCGCCGATAGCCGCCGCTCGTTGGCGAGGTGCGCGAGGTAATCGCGCAGGTATCCCTGCGCCGCCGCGCAGCGCGTGTAGCCGGCCTCGCGCGCCTCACGTTTCACGCACACCCAGGTGGTGCGACAGCGCGATGCTGATCAGTTCCCCCAGACGCTTCAGATACAGCGTGCCCATGTCCGCGTAAAAGCGCTGCGGATCCTCGCTCGCCAGCGCGAGCAGCCCGAACGCCTCGCTGCCGCGCAGCGGTACGTAGGAGAAAGAACGCAGGTGGGGCCCCGCGTCGCCGAACAATCCGATCGTGTCGACCATGGGATGGGCGCAACAGTAAGGCTGGGTGAGACTCGCGGCGAACTCGCGCGATGCCGTGCTCACTGGTACGGATTCGGGAAGGCCCCCCGGCGCCGCTGCGTGCCAGACGCGCAGCACCACATGGGGAACGGCGAAGTCCTCGCGCAGGTTCAGATACGCGGTGCTCAGGACGCCGGCAACGTCGCGCGCTCCGAGGAGAGCCACGGTGAACCGGTGCATTTTCTCGCTGATGACATCGTTCTCCTCCCCGAACTGGATGACCTCGCGCAGCTTGCCTTCCAGCTGCCTCCCCTTCTCGCGCAAGGTCAGGATCTGGCGCTCGCTGATGGAGATCGTGCGCCCCCCGTGCGGATGGGGCAGGTAGATCTGCGCGAGCGCGTCAGCGTAGTCCTCGAAGAACTCGGGGTGCTCCTGCAGATAGCTCGCGACGTCTTCTGGTCTCATTCGTCTCCCTTGTGGTGCGGCCGAGGCCGGCAGAAATCAGGTTCGGATCACTTGAACACGCGCGCCCGGCTCCGTATGAGATGCGAGGTCCAGTTCGATCTCGCCCTCGAACACGGTGACCGCGGGGCCGGTCATCATCGCCGGCGCGCCCGGCCCCGCCCATGATATACCGAGGTCGCCGCCGCGCATCGTAACGGTGACAGCCGGAGCAAGAAACCCGCGTGCGATACCCGCCACTGCGGCAGCGCAGGCGCCCGTGCCGCATGCGAGTGTTTCCCCGGCGCCCCTCTCGTAAACACGCAGTCTGGCATGCGCGCGATCGACCACCTGGAGAAATCCGGCGTTGACGCCTTGGGGAAAGCGTGGGTGCCTTTCAATCCGCGGCCCTTGGGTTGTCACCGGGGCGACCATTACATCAGACACGACTTGGACGGCGTGCGGGTTACCAATGGATAACACACTGATTTCAATGCGTTCTCCATCGATATCTAGATCATATGTAGGCGCTTGCTCCAGCGCTTGAAAGGGGATGCCTGCCGGATCGAACGTCGGCATCCCCATGTTGACCGTGACCTGCCCGTCTGCTTCGAGGCGCGGGATGATGACGCCACCGAGCGTGCCAACCCGGAGTTCCCGCTTCCCGCTGAGGCCCTTCTCGTGGACGTAACGCACAAAGCATCGTGCCCCGTTGCCGCATTGTTCGACCTCGCCCCCATCGGCATTGAATACGCGGTAGTAGAAATCCGTGTCAGGCGTCCGGGGTGGCTCGATCTGCAGCACCTGATCGCACCCGATGCCGAAGTGCCGGTCTGCAAGCGCACTGAGTTCGCCCGCGTCAAGCCGGATCGGGGCGCGAGTCGCGTCAAGCACCACGAAGTCGTTCCCGAGTCCATGCATTTTGGTGAATTTTAGACGCATTTATGCGCAATATCGCCGCTAATCCCGGTAGATACAGCGGTCCATGATGTAATCGTCCATGACGAATCCGCCGCCGATGTCCGTGACGACTGAATCGGCCACCCTGAATCCATGCTTCAGGTAGGCGGCGATCGCGCTGGCATTGTTCTTGTTCACCGCCAGAGTGATCCGCGAGCAGCCTCGCGTAAGCGCGCATTCGCATACACGGGCAATGAGGATGCCGCCATACCCCGTACGCTGATGCCCGGGGTGCACGTAGAGCTTGTCGAGCTTGATTGCCCTGCCGTCATCAACGGGAAAATACGCCGCGAACGCTACCATCAAGTCGCCGACGACAAGCTTGTCCCACCACAGGTCTTTGCATCGCAATTCCGCCCGCAGCACCGCCGGGTCGTAGCGCTGCCTCAACATGTATTCTATCTGCGCCGCGCTGATAATGCCCGGATAGTGGCGCCACCACACCTCAGCCGCGAGCTGTACCACGCCCTCGACATCATCCTCCGTGACTGGCCCAACGTCTACACGGGGCGCGGTGCGCTGCTCCCCTTCATCCTTCATCCTTCATCCTTCGCCCCACACGCCGTCAATAGATCTTCGACTCGCCCGCCGGCCGCGTCTTGAAGCGCTTGTGCACCCAGTAGTACTGCTCGGGCATCTCCAGCACGCGCTGCTCGATAAATTCGTTCATGCGGCGCGTGTCGGCTTCCTCGTCGTGCGAGGGAAACTCGCTCCATGCAGGGTAGAACCGCAACTCGTAGCCTTGCGCGCCCGGAAGCTGCCGGGTGACCGCGGGCACCACCGCTGCGCCCGCCAGCCGCGCCAGCCGCGCGAGGCCGGTGATGGTGGCCGCCGGCACGCCGAAGAATGGCACGAAAATCGAATCGCGGCCGCCGAAATCCATGTCCGGCAGATAGTAGAACGGCCGCCCGCGCCGCATTGCCTTCACCACCGCGCGCATGCCCTCCTGGCGCGACACCAGTTCCGGCATCACGAAGCGCGTGCGGCCGTGGTAGAGAATCGCGTCGAACACGGAGTTCTTCTGACGACTGTAGACCGACACCGCGCGATACTCCGCGCTGAGCCGGACGCCGCCCATGTCGAGCCCGACGAAATGGGGAGCAAGCCAGATGACCGGACGGTTGCCGACAGCCTGCCAGTGTTGCAGTCCTTCGATATGAACCAGACGCAAGACGCGCTCCCGTGGCGACCACCAAAGAATGCCGTGCTCGATGAAGCTCCGGGCGACTGCCTGAAAATGCCGCCGCACCACGTGCGCACGCTCCGCGTCGCTCCACTGGGGAAAACATAACCGCAAGTTCGTGAGCGCGACGCGCCGCCGCTCGAACGGTAGAAGACAGAGCAGCAGACCCACGCCACGCCCGATCGCCGCCAGCACGCCAAGCGGCAGAAAATGCAGCAACCAGATGACGGCGAGTCCCAGGCGGGTAAGCATCAACACGCCCGCGCTGTGGCGGAAGCCAGGGGATGTGTAGAGATCCACGCCATCTCGGGACTCGCCGTCATAATTTTCGCTCGCTTATGACCGAGGCGAGCGGCATCCAAAATGCACGAATCGGGCCTCATGCCTAAGCCCCATTGTCTTGTCTCATCATTTCAAAAATCCGGCGGCTCTGCCCCCGCCGGAATTTTGTAGCGGTTATAGCTCCACAGGTACTGCGCCGGGCAGCGCCGCACGCTGCGTTCGACCGCGGCATTCAAGGCGGTTTCATCGAGATTTTCTGCCGGTACCGACTCAAGGTGCAGCAGGTAACCGCGCCCCCGCGGCAAGCGCTCGGCGAAGGCCATGATCACGGCAGCGTCCGTCGCCCCCTGCAGCCTGTGAACCAGGGTCATGGTATACGCAGGGCGCCCGAAGAAATCGGCCCATGCGCCTTCGCCAGCTCCCGGCGCCTGGTCCGGCAGCAGTCCCACGGCCTCCCCCCGCTGCAACGCACGATACAGGGCGCGCACGCCGACAAAACTCGCTGGCGCGAGTCTCGCACGCCAGCGTTGCCTGCCGGCAATCATCAGCGGTTGCAGCCAGCGCAGCTTCGGCGGGCGATAAAGCACCGTGAGCGCGAGGCGCTGCGCACCATACAGTGACGAGATCTCAAAACAACCGAGGTGCGGCGTGAGGAAAATGATGCCGCGACCGCCGCGTTGCGCCTCTTCCGCCAGCGTCCAGTCGTTGCACACAACGAGGTCCGAAACTTTTTCTTCGGTGCCGAACCAGATCGCGATGAGTTCGGCCACCCCTTTCCCGGCCTCGGCGATCGCCTGCCGCAGGAGGCTGCGGCGCGCATTTTTGCTTGTGCATACACCGCTCGCGAACAGGTTTTCCTTCAACCTGGCGCGATACGTCGGTGACGCACCGTAAACCACCCACCCCAGCGCCGCGCCCACCCCATGCAACCACCCCAGGGGCATTCGCGCGAGCAGGCGCAACACCGGAACCAACATGGATTTTTCTTTATAAATCGAGGCTTATGTGATATTGTAAGCGCCTTTTTTCATTTGGCGAAATCACGATAATGAGCGATTTCCTGTTCACCTCCGAATCCGTTTCCGAAGGCCACCCCGACAAGGTCGCGGATCAGATCTCGGACGCAGTACTGGATGCCGTACTGGCCCAGGACAAGCACGGCCGCGTCGCAGCCGAGACCCTGGTCGCGACCGGCCTCGTGGTGATGGCGGGCCAGATCACGACCGGCGCGAATGTCAATTACGGCGAGCTTGCGCGCGATGTCATCAAGCGTATCGGCTACGATGATTCCTCGATCGGATTCGACTACCGCTCCTGCGCGGTGTTGACGGCATTCGACAAGCAATCAGCCGACATCAAGCTTGGGGTCGACGAGGGTTCGGGTCTCGACCTCGAACAGGGCGCCGGGGATCAGGGGCTGATGTATGGTTTCGCCTGCGACGAGACCCCGCAGCTGATGCCGCTGCCGATCTTCTGCGCGCATCGCCTGATGGAACGGCAGAGTGAAGTGCGGAAGGACGGGCGGCTGCCGTGGCTGCGCCCGGACGCGAAATCGCAGGTCAGCGTCCGCTACGTCGACGGCAAGCCGCACCATATCGACACCGTCGTGATCTCGACCCAGCACCGCGAAGACATCTCGCACGAGCCGCTCACCGAGGCGGTGATCGAGGAGATCGTCAAACCCGTGCTGCCGAAGAACATGATTTCCAAGGACACCCGCTACCTGATCAATCCGACCGGGCGCTTCGTCGTAGGGGGGCCGCTCGGCGACACCGGATTGACCGGCCGCAAAATCATCGTCGACACCTACGGCGGCTACTCGCGCCATGGCGGCGGGGCGTTCTCGGGCAAGGACCCCTCCAAAGTCGACCGCTCCGCGGCGTACGCAGCGCGGCACGTCGCAAAGAACGTCGTCGCAGCGGGGCTCGCGCGGAAGTGCGAGATCCAGGTCGCCTATGCCATCGGCGTCGCACGACCCGTAAGCGTGCTGGTGGACACCTTCGGCACCGGCAGGATACCGGACGACAGAATTGCGAAGCTCGTCGAGAAGCACTTCGACCTGCGGCCCAAGGGCATCATTCACGCGCTCAACCTGCTGCGGCCGATTTACTCGAAAACGGCCGCGTACGGTCACTTCGGCCGCGACGAGCCGGAGTTCACGTGGGAGGCGACCGACAAAGCGACGGCGCTGAGGGCGGATGCCGGTACGTGAGGACGTTCCCGTGGCAGGGATCCGGGCCGCGCCAGCGGCCCTTTTCATTCGGGTCGCTGACCTTTTCCACGGGTCCGGCCGCGGTATAATCGCGTTCTCGCCGAGGAGCGTTGCAACGGGGCCCCGCCCCGCTAGGCTTGGCGATCCTAAATCAGCAACGGCGCTCACGATCTTTTTTCTGTCATCGGAAAGGAGGGCGTGATGAACGCCGCAACCCGGTCTTCCCAAGGCAAGGACTACCACGTCGCCGACATCGGCCAGGCCGATTTCGGGCGGCGTGAAATTTCGATCGCCGAGACCGAGATGCCCGGACTCATGGCCGTGCGCGAGGAGTACAAGGGACAGCAGCCGCTCAAGGGCGCGCGCATCGTGGGCTCGCTGCACATGACGATCCAGACCGCGGTGCTGATCGAAACCCTCGTGAAACTCGGCGCCGAGGTGCGCTGGGCGTCGTGCAACATCTTCTCCACCCAGGATCATGCCGCCGCCGCCATCGCGGCCGCCGGCATTCCGGTGTTCGCCTACAAGGGCGAGGGCCTCGAGGAGTACTGGGAGTTTACTCATCGCATCTTCGAATGGGCGGACGGCGGCGGGCCCAACATGATCCTCGACGATGGCGGCGATGCGACGCTCCTCATGACGCTGGGCGCGCGCGCCGAAAAAGATCCCGCGCTGATCGCCAAACCGACCAACGAGGAAGAGCGCATTCTCTATGCGGCAATCCGCAAGCGCCTCGACGCCCGGCCAAGTTGGTACGCAAAGATGCTCGCGGGCATACGCGGTGTCACGGAGGAAACCACGACCGGCGTGCATCGGCTCTACCAGATGGAGAAGGAGGGCCGGCTGCCGTTCGCAGCGATCAACGTCAACGACTCGGTCACCAAATCGAAGTTCGACAATCTCTACGGCTGCCGCGAATCGCTGGTGGACGGCATCAAGCGCGCGACCGACGTGATGATCGCCGGCAAGATCGCTCTCATCGCCGGTTACGGTGACGTCGGCAAGGGCTGCGCGCAGAGCCTGCGCGGGCTGGGTGCTTCCGTGTGGGTCACCGAAATCGATCCGATCTGCGCCCTGCAGGCGGCGATGGAAGGCTACCGCGTCGTGACTATGGACGAGGCCGCCGACAAGGCCGACATCTTCGTCACCGCGACCGGCAACGTGAACGTGATCAGCCACGACCACATGGTCAGGATGAAACACAATGCCATCGTCTGCAACATCGGACACTTCGATTCCGAGATCGATATCGCGAGCCTGCGCCAGTACCAATGGGAAAACATCAAGCCGCAGGTCGACCACGTGATCTTCCCCAGCGGCAAGCGGCTGATCGTGCTGGCCGAGGGCAGGCTCGTCAATCTCGGCTGCGCGACCGGACACCCCAGCTTCGTCATGTCGAGCTCGTTCACCAACCAGGTGATGGCCCAGGTGGAGCTCTTCGGCAACCCTGGCAAGTACGAGAAAAAGGTCTACGTGCTACCCAAGCAGCTTGACGAACGCGTCGCGCGTTTCCACCTGAAGAAGCTCGGCGTGCAGCTTACGACGCTCACCGAGGCACAGAGCAGCTACCTGAGCGTGCCCATCGACGGGCCGTACAAGCCGGACTACTATCGATACTGATCCGGCGTTGACATGGTTCCTAAATGGCTCCATAATGGATTCACTATGAATCTGAATGGGGTTCATTATGGCTGTTAACCTTTCGGTCAAGAACGTCCCCGAGGCCCTTGCGGCGAAGCTGCGCGAGCGCGCCGAGCGCAACCACCGTTCCCTGCAGGGGGAACTGATGGCGATCCTGGAAATCGCCGTGAGCGAACCCCAGGTGGGCCGTGCGAACGGGCCCGGCTCCGCCTACGAAGTCGGGTCCGCCCCCCGCACGGACGGCCTGATCGAGCGGTTGACAGCCATCGCCGGCGGGCGCGGCATTGACACGACCAAACGGCTCACGCGCGAGCAGGCGCACGATCGCAAGCTTCTGCGGAAATCCGGTGTCTGATCATGGCGGTGTCGCACTGCCTTGATACCAACGTGCTGGTGTATGCGTTCTCGAAGGCATCGCGTGACGCCGCAAAGGCGCGCATCGCGCGTGAATGGATCGCCCGCGAGGACTGGGGTGTGACCGTGCAGGTGTTGCAGGAGTTCTATGTGAACGCTGTGCGCACCCCGCAGGAACTCGGCCACGACGATGCGCTCGCCATGATCGAGGAGATTGCCAGCAGCCGCCCCGTCATCGCAATCGACCTCCCGCTCGTGCGCCGCGCGCTGCAACTGAAGAGCCGTTACGGAATCGCCTACTGGGACGCGGCTGTTGTCGCTGGAGCGCATCGGCTCGGCGCATTGGTGCTGGTCAGTGAAGACCTTGCGCACGGGCAGAACTACGGCGGCGTGCGCGTGCTCAATCCCTTCGGCATCGCCTGATGAGCGCCTGAGCATGCAGTCACAAAAAAAGTTCCCGCGCACCTTCAGCTTCGAGTTCTTTCCGCCCAAGACACCGGAAGGCAGGGCGAAACTGCGGGAAACCTGGAAGCAGCTCGGCCAATTGCGGCCGCGGTTCTTCTCCGTCACTTTCGGGGCGGGCGGGTCCACGCGCGAAGGCACGCTTGAAACCGTGCTCGAGATCCGCGCGGCCGGTCACGAGGCGGCGCCGCATCTCTCCTGCATCGCTTCGTCGCGCGAGGACCTGAAAGCGCAACTCGAACGTTACCGTTCCAACGGCATCCGCCACATCGTCGCGCTTCGGGGAGACCTGCCGTCGGGAGTCGCGATGTCGGGGGAGTTCCGTTACGCCCACGAGCTGGTCGCATTCATCCGCGCCGAGCACGGCGACCAATTCCACATCGAGGTGGCGGCGTACCCCGAGTACCACCCGCAGGCGCGAACCGCACAGGACGATTTGCGGAATTTCAAGCGCAAGATCGATGCTGGCGCCAACTCGGCGATCACGCAGTACTTCTACAACGCCGATGCGTACTACCACTTCATCGATGAATGCGAAGCGATGGGCGTAACCCTGCCCATCGTGCCCGGAATCATGCCGATCGGCCGCTTCGCGCAGCTCGCGCGCTTCTCGGATGCCTGCGGCGCCGAGATCCCGCGCTGGATCAGGAGGAAGCTCGAGGGGTTTGGCGACGACACGGCGTCGATCCGCGCGTTTGGCCTGGACGTCGTGACCCGCCTGTGCGACGACCTCCTGAGAAACGGCGCGCCGGGGCTGCATTTCTACACGCTCAACCAGGCCGAACTCACTACCACGATCTGGCGGCGGCTGGGACTTTAGAGCCGAACCGCCAAACAAGGGAGTCGACACCGTGACGAGTGCACCGAACGAACCGCAGCAACAGGTGTGGGAGCAGCAGCGCCGGATGCTGACCCCGGAGGCGAAGTCCTTGGCGCCGGGCGAAGCCGCCACGCTGCTCGCCGAGTATCCGGCCCAGGTCGTCGCCGGCGTGCTGCAGGGCCTTCATCCCGCTACGGCCCAGGACATCATCGCGGAACTTCCGCGCGGCATGGTTGACGGCGTCATGCGGGTATTGCCGGCCGAGACCGCGCGCCAGTGGCAGGTAAACCAGTCTTTCGCGCGGGGAAGCATCGGGCGCATGATGGAGCCCGCGCTCGCCGTGTTCAGGCCCGAACTGACCGTAGGCGAGGCGATCGAAGCACTGCGGGCGCTGATCCAGTCGGCGTTCATCACCTACGCCTATGTCACCGACCCTTCGGGCCGGCTGCTCGGCGTGGTGACCATGCGCGACCTCCTCTTCACGGCGCACACAGCCCGGCTCGATTCGGTCATGCTGCGCGACGTGTTCTTCCTCAAGCCGGACCTGCCGCTCTCGGAGGCGATGAAGCTGGTGCTCGATCGACATTACCCGGTCTACCCGGTGTGCGACGAGAACGGCGTGCTGGTGGGACTCGTGCGCGGCCAGGTGATGTTCGAGGAGCAGGCATTCGAGATCACAGCGCAGGTCGGCACCATGGTCGGGGTCGAAAAAGAAGAACGGCTTGCCACGCACTGGAGCCGGAGTTTCAAGTTCCGCCATCCGTGGCTCCAGTTGAATCTGCTCACCGCGTTCGTCGCCGGTGCGGTGGTAGCGATCTTCCAGGACACCGTCGACCGTCTCGTAATCCTCGCGCTGTTTCTGCCGGTGCTCGCCGGGCAGTCCGGCAACACCGGCTGCCAGGCGCTGGCGGTAACGCTGCGCGGGTTGACGCTTGGCGAACTCAAGGCCGGCAAGGAAAAAGCGCTGGTCATGAAAGAGGCATCGCTCGGCTTCATGAACGGCGCCTTCACCGGCATCGTCGCCGCTGGCGGCATGTATTACGTCGCAACCTACCAGCAGAACCCGAATGCCATCGTGTTAAGCATCGTCGTGTGGCTCGCCCTGGTCGGCAGTTGCGTCGCCAGCGGCATCTGCGGCGCGATGGTGCCGCTCACCCTTAAGCGCTTCGGGGCGGACCCTGCGACCGCTTCCAGCATCTTCCTCACCACCGCGACCGATGTGGTGAGCATGGGCATGCTGCTGGGGCTCGCCGCCCT
>JACQGN010000014.1 GCA_016199545.1 Betaproteobacteria bacterium
GGCCTCATGCGCTATGGCGCCCATACGGCCGAGCAACGACGCAATGCCACCGAATTGCTCACGGCGGTCGGGCTCGGCGTCGCATTGCACAAGCGGCCCAATGAACTCTCGGGCGGGATGCAACAACGCGTCGCCATCGCCCGCGCGCTTGCACTTGCTCCCCCCCTGGTGCTCGCCGACGAGCCCACCGGTAATCTCGACACCCATACGGCAGACGGCGTCTTCGAACTGATGCGCCGCTTCAACGAGACCAAGGGCACCGCGTTTCTCGTCGTCACGCATGATCAGCGGCTCGCGGCGCGCTGCGACCGCGTGGTCGAGCTGCGCGACGGAACGATCGTCAGCGACGCGCCACGACAGAGCTGACATTCATCCGCCATTTTCCATAGAATAGGCGGATGAACCTGCCGGCCCCTTCGGAGGAGGCTCGCGCCCACAGCGAAGCGCTGGCGCGGCATATTCATGCCGAGATCGATCGCAGCGGCGGCTGGGTGAGCTTCGCGCGCTACCTGGAGCTCGCGCTCTATGCGCCCGGGCTGGGGTACTACATGGCGGGCGCCCGCAAGCTGGGGGCGGACGGCGACTTCGTGACTGCGCCGGAGATTTCGCCGCTGTTCGGGAGAACGCTGGCGCGGCAGGTGGTGCAGGTGCTGCGCGCATCACACGCGGAAGTACTGGAAGTGGGCGCCGGTTCTGGCGCGCTGGCGGCCGCGCTCCTCGCCGAACTCGAGTCGATGGGCGCTTTGCCCGAACGGTATCTGATTCTCGAACTCTCCCCCGATTTGCGGAGCCGCAGCCGCGATGCGCTCGCCGCCACCGTTCCGCATCTGCTCGAGCGCGTGGCGTGGCTCAACCAGCTGCCGCCTTCCTTCTGCGGCTGCATCATAGGCAACGAGGTGCTCGACGCGATGCCGTTTCACCTGGTCGAAACGCGCGCGCCCGAAGTGCTGGAGGCGGGGGTCGCGCCGGGCGAGACACGTGGGTTCAAATGGTCTCACCGGCCCGCCACCGGAGAATTGCTGAGCGCCGCGCGCGAGCTCGATCTGGCGGACCAGTACACGACCGAGATCGGCCTCGCCGCGCGTGGCTTCATCCGGAGCGTGGCGGGCATGCTTGAAAGCGGCGCCGCGCTTTTCATCGATTACGGTTTCCCGCGCCACGAGTACTATCACCCGCAGCGCAGCCGCGGCACGCTGATGTGCCACTACCGGCATCGCGCGCACGACGATCCGTTCTTTCTGCCGGGCCTGCAAGACATCACCACCCACATCGACTTTACCGCGATCGCAGAAGCAGCAAACGGCAGCGGCCTCAGCCTCCTCGGGTACGCCACACAGGCGCAGTTTCTCATCAACTGCGGCATCACCGACCTGCTAGCCGAAACGCCCGCAACGGATGCGCGCGCCTACCTACCCCTCGCGCGGCAGGTCGACAAGCTCACCAGCCCCGCCGAAATGGGAGAGCTGTTCAAGGTCTTCGCCGCAGGCCGCGGCGTGTCCCAACCGTTGCTGGGATTCACCAGCGGCGACAAACGTCACACGCTCTGAGCAGCGCACAAAGCGTGACCGGTGACTGGTGACCCGTGACGTGAAAACCCCGGATTCCCGCGGTGTGCTGAGGTGGCCCCGCGTCATGGGCTCTGCCGTTTGCAGCTGGCTCACCTTGGTCGCCGCATCATGTGTCGCCACGCACGCGGCAGCGGCGGACGTTGGCACGCCGGGCGCGCCCGAGATCGCGCAGGCGAAATCTCTGTGGGCACGGAGCCCGCACGGCAAAATGCTCGAACGGATTCTGCCGCCGGCCGTGGAACCGCATGAGTTGCCCGAGCCGCGCTCAGACGGAGCGCGCCTTACCGCGCGCTACTGTGTGCAGTGCCACCATCTCCCCAACCCGCAGATGCACACCGCGGCCAAGTGGCAATCCACGGTCGAGCGCATGGTGTGGCGCATGCGGGGCAAGGGCAATCTCGGCGAATTGATGAAGGAAATGATGGCGCAGATCCGCGCGCCCACTACGCAGGAAGTGACCACCCTGACGCTCTATCTGCAGAAGCACGGACAGAACGAAATCAACCCGGCCCACCCCGCGCTCAGGTCCACTGCGGGCCAGATGTACAGCCTCGCCTGTTCGCAGTGTCACGCGCTGCCCGACCCGCAACAGCACACGGCGCGCGAGTGGCCCGTTGTCGTGGAGCGGATGAAGGGGCACATGGCATGGGCCAACGTGATCGTCGGCACAAGCGAATTGCGCACCATCCCCGAACTCAATACCGCGGAGATCGTTCGCCTCCTTCAGCGCCACGCCCGCGTGGATGCGAGGACCTCAAGACCTTAGCCACAGAGAGCACAGAGCACACAGAGAAGATCAAGAGACAAGGGAGAAAGAGTTCTTGAATCCTTCAGGGTTCTCTCTGTGTCCTCTGTGGCCTCTTTGGATCTTTAGATGAAAGCCATGCAACTCGCGGCGGCGCGCACGCCGCTCAACCGCGTCGAGCTGCCCCGGCCGGAACCCGGGCCAGGCGAGCTGTTGCTCCAGGTGCGCGCCTGCGGCGTGTGCCGCACGGACCTGCACGTCGTTGACGGCGATCTGGCGGACGGGAAGATGCCCATCGTCCCCGGCCACGAGATTGTCGGCACGGTGGTTGCCCGCGGCGAAGGGGCCGGGCGCTTCGCCGTCGGCGAGCGCGTCGGCGTTCCCTGGCTCGGCGCGACCTGCGGCGCCTGCAATTTCTGCCTGAGCGGCCGCGAAAATCTGTGCAGCGAGGCGCGTTTCACGGGCTATCACCTCGATGGCGGATACGCCGAGTACACGATTGCGGGAGAGCGCTTCTGCTTCGCGCTGCCTGCCGCCTACAGCGACGTTGAAGCCGCCCCGCTCCTGTGCGCGGGACTGATCGGCTACCGCTCGCTGGCGATGGCGGGAGACGCGCGCCGGCTCGGCATCTACGGCTTCGGCGCCGCGGCGCACATCATCGCGCAGGTCGCCCGCTACCAGGGGCGCGAAATCTACGCGTTCACCCGGCCGGGCGACAGCGACGGACAGAGATTCGCGCGCGACCTCGGCGCCGTGTGGACGGGCGATTCGAATGCGACACTTCCTCGGCCGCTCGATGCCGCGATCATCTTCGCGCCGGTGGGATCGTTGGTGGTGGCGGCGCTCCGGGCAACGACCCGGGGAGGAACAGTCGTGTGCGCGGGCATCCACATGAGCGATATCCCCGCGTTTCCGTACGAGATCCTGTGGGGTGAGCGCGTGCTTCGTTCGGTCGCCAACCTCACCCGGCGCGACGGCGAAGAGTTCATGCGGATCGCGCCCCAGGTGCCGGTACGCACTTCGACGGAAACGTTCCCGCTCGCGCAGGCCAACGAGGCTCTCACGCGCCTGCGCGACGGGCGCATCACCGGCGCCGCCGTGCTGGTACCCTAGGCGGCCGCGCAGCACGCGACCGCACGCACGTTACCCATCACCCATTACCCATACATGCCATACCTCGACCTGCCGGACTGCAAGCTCTACTACAAGATCGACGACCACACCGATGCGTGGACGCGTCCTGATACCGTGCTCTTCGTGCACGGCTTCACCGAAAATACCGAGGCGTGGCGCGGCTGGGTGCCGCATTTCTCGCGCCGCTACCGCGTCGTCCGGATCGACCAGCGCGGCTTCGGGCGATCGGGTGCGGTGCCGAAGGATTTTCCCCTTACGACGGAGCTTTACGTCGATGACCTTGCGCGCATCATCCGGCATGTCGCCGGCGGGCCGGTGCACGTGGTCGGGGGGAAAAGCGGCGGCATCAGTGTCATGATGCTGGCGGCGACGCGCCCGGAACTGGTGAAGACCATCACGGTGTCGTGCTCTCCGGTCACGCCACCGAAGGCCGGGGGCTGGATCGAAGAGATGGAACGCGACGGCGTGCGCAGTTGGGCGAAACGGACGCAGCGCAATCGCCTCGGCAGCCGCATGCCCGAAGCCGGCATCGAGTGGTGGTCCGACATGATGGGTGCGACGGCGCTCTCGACCGTGCATGCCTACCTGCGCTGGGTCGGCGCCATCGACATCCGCCAGGACGTGAAGCGCATCCGCTGCCCCACCCTCGTCATCGGCACCGACACCGCGCACCGCGGCCGGGCGGAGTTCGAAAGCTGGCAGAAGACGATCCCGAACTCCGAGCTCGCGATCCTGCCGATCGACGGCTATCACGCCGCCGGCACCGACCCCGACGCCACCGCGCGCGTGACGCTCGATTTCATCGCACGACGTTCATGACAGAGAACCCGTAACCAGGAGCACCCTGCACATGTCAGTTCGAATCGCTCACAACCTCAAGCTCCTCGCCCAGCACACCGCCGGCGGCGCGCCCAACCTCGGCGAAGGCATGGCCATGAAGATCAAGGACGGCCGGCGCTACATGTACATCGCCCACGAGCACGGGCCCGCGGCGTTCTCGATCTTCGACGTGACCGAGCCGTCCGACCCGAAGATGCTGTGGCAGAAGCCGCTGCCGCACAACCGGGTGCGCGGCAACTCGCTCGCGATGCACGGCGACCTCCTGCTGATGGCCTACCAGGCCTACGACCCGGGGGGCAAGCCCGCCGGCTTCCAGGTCTACGACATCTCGAAGCCGGCGGAGCCGCGCGAAATCACGTTCTTCGATCTGTCGGGCGCGGACGACCACTCGGTCGGCGTGCACTACGTGTCATTCATGGATGGCCGCTACGCGCACCTCTGCGCGTCGCACCCGGATTTCGTGCCGAACCACAAGGATGACAATCAGTTTTACATGATCGTGGACCTGGCGGATCCGTCGAAGCCGACCGAGGCCGGGCGCTGGTGGCTCCCCGGGCAACGCAAGGGGGACAAGGAGCCGCCGCTGGAGCATCACGTTCCGCCCGCGCTCCACTTCGGCATGCGGCCGCACCATACGCTCTCCTACCCCGAGCGCCCGGACCGCGCCTATATCGGCTACATCGACGCCGGCATCATCATCCTCGACATCACCGACAAGGCGCGCCCGAAGATGATCAGCCGCCTCGACTACCATCCGCCGTTCCCCGGCTTCACGCATACGGTGCTGCCGCTGTTCAACCGCGATCTGCTGGTAGTCACCGACGAGGCAACTGGTGACCACGGCCTCGACTGGCCCAAGCGCTGCTGGATGGTGGACCTGCGGCTGGAGACGAACCCGGTGATGATCTCGAGCCTGCCGACGCCGCGCGACTTCGGCGACCTGCACAAGGTCGGCGGGCGCATCGGCGCGCACAACATCCACGAGAACGAGACCGAGCCGGGGGCCGCGAAGCTGGAGAACACGGTGGCCTCGACCTGGTTCAGCGCGGGGCTGCGCATCTACGACATCACCGATCCGTACCGCCCGGAGGAAATCGCGGCCTTCCTGCCCGAAACCCCGCAGGGACAGCGCGGCTGCCGCATCAGCGACGTGTTCGTGGACGACCGGTCGATCGTCTACGCCGCCGACCGGGCGAAGGGCGGACTCTACGTGCTGGAGTACATCGGCAAGCGGCCGCTCAACTGAAGCAACGTTACGTTCCCAATTCGCCCTAATGCCGTGTGCGTGTCTTCGGTGCGCGCGGCATGTGGTGGCGGGATGCCTTATCAGTTAACGGCTGGAAATCCGGCCCGGACATCGGCTCAATTCCCACCGGTAGCCGTCCCGAAAGCTCAATCAACACCCTACGATTGAGAGGAACGCCCACCTCGTTTACGCGAACAACGTGAGCAGAGATCTCGGGTGATTTGGCAACTGCATGCAAAATGTCGAACACCAGATAGCGCGGCGCCCATCCGAGAAATTCGTAGTCCCTTGTCGTCAACTGAATAGCCGGGCCAGTCGCGGGATTGTTCAGCTCTACCGATACCTGAAGTGGTTCAGACGCAGCAAGAAGCAAACTTCGGCGTTGAGCACTCTCAGACACATGTCTTAAGCCATGAAGGAAAAACCGACACGTAATCCTATTATCGGCCGTCTTTTCAATCTGGGGGAAGACCTCAAAATTATCGGTGTGACGTTCCCCGCCACTGATCGCCAGAATCTCAATCGGATCGCGATTTGACGGGTCGAGATCAAGGGAACGCAGATAGTCGGCAAAATCCTTCCGCGCTGGATCTAGAACGCGGTTCTTGAAAAGCGGAAACAGTTCCGCAGACTCATACCGCTCATGTAGGTCCGGAAACGCTGTAAGCGGCGCGAAGCCGCCTTGCTTTCGAGCACGCAGGGCTCCTCCCGTGTACTCGAACACGTAATGAGTTCGCTCGCGATCAGCACCCAGTCGCCCGATGGGGAACCACAAGCGGGATGGCGCCTGCCAAGCCAGAAAGAGGGACTTCATTTGACCAATCTCACTAACGCGTCGTAAGTATAGGACATAATCGAGAACGCAAAGTCCTTGCTCACCGCTGACATACGTTCTTCGGGGACCGAGTCCAGAACAGGCCTGAACTCGGCCGGCGATACCCGCTGTAACTGCCTGAGCGCGGGCAAGAAATACTTCGAAAACCGTCGCGTGCCAAATTCGACCAGCCGCAAGGGGTTCGCGCCGTGGGCATCTCCCGGTCCCAGGTAAATAGCTCCCCGGCCGCCCCGGACATATCGTTCGACCCCTCCGGAGCGCATCAGTTTCTCCCGTCGGATATCTTGAAGCTCACGGCCCAGCGACGAAGCGTGGTCAAAGCTGGGAGCCACAGATAGTGTTGGGCGATCTCCGAGCAAGAGAATCGCCCAATTCTCATGATGCCGGTCGGTATTTCCGATGAGCGCATCAAGGACCAGATAACCCGCGAGCGTGGTCAAAACCTGGTCGCTGATTTCCTCCAGAGGAAACAGTTTGCGGATCGCGGACTCAATGTTTTCGAGCGTGTGATCGGCTTGGCGAAATCTCTTGTTGCGGTCATACCCCAGTACCATGCCAGCGAGGATTTCGTTTCCATGAATCAACACGTCGTTTTTGTCGCGACTTGCGAACGACAGCAGTGCACATCCGCGCCGTCCCTCGAACTCCGCCAATTCGACCTTCGCCGCCGAGATACCGATAAGATGGGCAACCTCCGCCGCAATCTTCTCGGCCCAGTCTTCTCCCGTGTTCTCTCTTGTCTCCTTGAACAGCCACTGCTCAGCATCGCGACGAAACCAGAACTTCGTTTTGCTTCCGAGCGCCTCGTCCCCGATAACGTCCGCTGGCTGTACGCTCAAGATCGGAAACTGGGGCATGGCCTCTTACTGTGAAGGCTGCTGTGGCACTTCCGGTTCCAGCGCCATCCAACCCACGAGGTAGATGTCATCCTCTTCGATCGGAGGCAGAGGCGGTGGAGCAATGAACGGTTCCTCCCCGCTCGGCCCGCAGATCGCCAGACCGTTCGGTCCCATGGCGACCATCAACAGCGGACCCGCCCGGCCGCCTTGCCTCAGTTTCCACGCAAATCGAAGATCCGTAGAAGCAGGCTTCCTTGCGGACTCGACTACGACGACCTCAAGGCCCAAAGCGCCTTGGCCAACGTAGAGACCAACGGGCGTGAATGGAACCGGCCGATCGAACGCCGCACGCCGCTTCGGCAAGTCTCCCAGGAACGTCATCACGTATTCTTGTGGCCGGCAGATGCGCATCCCTGCACCCGGTTCAGCCATCCCTCCGTAGTAAGGATGATGCTACATATTCGTAATGGGGAGAAGCGCCGGTAACTGGGTGAAGTAACCAGTCATGGTCCTCTCCGACCATGTACGGATTCACGATGCTGAAAGGCGGGCAACGGGACCGATTTCCGTCTCGCGGAACCTGTTCTCGAAATCCGCTGCGCCCTGTGCAGAGAGGGTGGGTCAGCTCCTTGCGAGCGTGATGTCGAAGGTTGCCTGCGCCACGCCTTTCTCGTTTCGCGCAGGCGTCACCACGAGTCGGTCAGGTACGCCGCGCTCACGTGCAAAGTAGAGCTGCGTCACCAGGGTTGCATGTCCTGTGTGACTTACGCGGTAATGGATATGCCGCGGCCGGCCGGGGTATTCGCCCGGCCATATCGTGCTGTAGCCATAGCGGCCCGCGTTGTCCGTCAGGATGCTGGCACGCAACAGGCAGCCGGGATCGTCCGCTTTCGCGCCCACCTGCGAGTAATCGCCGCGCGCATCGGCCTGCCACACTTCGACCACGGCGCCCGCGAGCGGCCTGCAATCCGGCATGCCGAGAACACGTCCGGCGACAAGGAGTCGCTCCCTGCCGCCGCTGCCGCTCGCGCATAAATTCGCCTGCGCCGGCGCCCCGCTCTTGTAAAACGGTCCCAGTTGATCGCGCGGCGTCACGCGGCACTGCTGCGCCAGCGCCATAGAAGGAACTACCAGAAGCGCCGCACCTACAGCGACAAATCTTCTGCGCCTGAACATCGGCAACCCCAAAGGCATTGCCCCCCATCCCAACCTTCCCCCCACAATGCGGGGGGAAGGAGATTTACTCAGATCGCGCCCTTCACTCATCATTCATCATTCCGCATTCATCATTGTTTTCACGCCGGCACTTTCATTCCCCGCTGCACCGCCGGCCGGGCGGAGATCGCGTCGAACCAGCGTTTGACATGCGGGTAGTCCCCGAGGTTCGTCTTGTGCCACTCGTAGCGCGCGACCCAGGGATAGGTGGCGATGTCGGCAATGGAATACTCGTCGGCGAGAAATTCGTGATCCTTCAGCCTGCCGTCGAGCACACCGTAGAGCCGCTGCGTCTCTTTCGTATAGCGCTCGATCGCGTACGGCACCGGTTCCTTCGCCGCGCGCAGGAAATGGTGCACCTGCCCGAAGACGGGCCCCACGCCGCCCGTCTGGAACATGAGCCATTGCAGCGCCACGTAGCGCCCCCGCGCCGCCTCCGGAAGGAGTCTGCCGGTCTTGCCCGCGAGATAGATGAGGATCGCGCCCGATTCCATCATCGCAATCGGCCCGCCGTCCGGGCCCTCGGGATCCACGATGGCGGGAATCTTGCTGTTCGGATTGAGCGCGATGAATTCCGGGGTGAACTGCTCCCCCTTGGCGATGTTGATGGGGTGTACGTTGTACGGCAGCCCGCTCTCCTCGAGCATGATCGATACCTTGCGGCCGTTGGGCGTGGTCCAGGTGTGGAGATCGATCATCTTGCTCCTTCATCGCTGGTGAAGATCGCGTGACTGAGAAATCGTGACTGATGAGGCGTGACTGATGAGGCGTGACTGATGAGGCGTGACTGATGAGGCATGACTGATGAGGCGTGACTGATCAAGCATGTTGGAAACGAGTTGACACGGGTCACCGGTCGCGCGCTACCAATTCGCATACCGGTCAGGTTTCATCATCAGTCACGCTCCAGAACTCTCCAGATAGCATCGAGCCTAGCGCGGCGCACGCGCTCGCGTATCTCTTCGGGACCGGCTGCTGCGCGTGCGATCGCTCCGGCATCCACGCCGGCGGCGGCCGCCAACCCGCGCTCGATGGCGCGCCGTGATGGCGCCACGTCGGCGGCACCGACAAAAGCGGCGGCAACGACCTGGTCGAAGCGTTCGGGGCGCCGCAACGCGTCGGTGGCTTCGAACAGTTCGAGGAGGCCGTGAGCATCGAGTTCGGACGCATCGAGAATCACGTTACGATGCCGCGCCGCGAGCAACCCGAGATCGCGGCACGCAGCCGGCACCTTGAGGCGGCTGCACAGCGCTTCCACCGTCAGCGGATCGAGGCTGCGAACCAGCACGCCAAACCGCACTTCCAGCACGCAATTGGCTTCCGCCGCCGCATCGACGGCCGCCAGCGCCTCTCCGCCCCTTTCCTCATCCGCAAAGAGCGCCTCGAATTCGGGGGCGACGCGGGCGAGCGCACCGCAATCGCACAGGACATGGAACATGCGCGACGGGCGCACTTCCATCAGGCCGCGCGCGAATTCCTGCCAGACGCGTTCGGGCACCAGCGCATCGGCTTCCCCGGCGGCGACCATCTGCCGCATGAGTGCGCGTGTCTGGGGGGCGATCTCGAATCCGAAGCCCGCGGCGAAACGTGCGACACGCAGGATGCGAACGGGGTCTTCGGCAAATGCGGCGCTGACATGACGCAGCACGCCGGCCTTGAGGTCGGCCGCGCCATGGTAGGGGTCGACCAGGGTGCCGTTCTCGTCCCGCGCGATGGCGTTGATGGTGAGATCGCGCCGTTCGAGATCCTGTTCCAGCGTCACGTCGGGTGCGGCGCGGAATTCGAAGCCGTGGTAGCCGCGCGCCACCTTGCGCTCGGTGCGCGCCAGCGCGTATTCCTCATGCGTGCCTGGATGCAGGAACACCGGGAATTCGCGTCCCACCGGCTTGTAGCCGCGCTTCACCATCTCTTCCGGCGTCGCACCCACCACCACATAATCGCGGTCCTTGACCGGCAGCCCCAGCAATTCATCGCGCACCGCGCCCCCGACGGAGTAGATCTTCATCAGGCCGTGAACTGTGAACTGCTAACAGTGAACGGTAAGAACCGCGCCTGTCGCAAGACACGGCAGAACGCATGATTGAAGCTACTGTTCACCGTTCACCGTTTACGGTTCACATGGGCGCGAGGCACGTTCCGGGCTTGTTCTGCGCAGCCACGTTCAGCGGCCGGCGCGATTGCGAAAGCGCCGGTAGCGCGCCCGCGGCGTATCGGCCGCAAGCCAGGCCGGCGCGAGGAGCTCGAGCGCGGCCGGACCCATACCGAACGGGAACGCGCAATTGCACACGGAGTCGACCTGCATCGAGCGGTAATTGTCGCGCGTCATCAGCATGTCGAGCGCGCGCATGATCTGCCGCAACGGGAACAATTCCATCGCACATGCCTGCGCGTAGGAGAGCGTTGCATTGAGGCCGATGATCGGCCGCCGGCGGCCCGTCGCCGCGCCGACATACTCGAGCAGTTCGCGCAGCGTGTAGACGCGAGGGCCGCACAGGTCGTACGCCTTGCCGGCACTGCCCAGGTCATCGAGGCTGCGCATGAACGCCGCCGCCACGTCCTCGACGTACACCGGCTGGAAGCGGGCGCGCGGGCAGGGCAGCACCATGATGGGCAGGAACTGCAGCGCCCGCGCAAACGGGTTCAGAAAACTGTCGTCGGGGCCGAAGATCACCGAGGGGCGCAGGATGGTCACATCCAGGCCGGACGAGCGCACGATGGCCTCCGCCTCGCCCTTGCTCCGCAGATAGGCGCTGGGCGCGCCGGGATCCGCGTTGAGCGCGCTCATGTGCAACAGGCGCCGAATCCCGGCATCCCTGCAGGCCGCGACCACCTTGCGCGCAAGATCCACGTGCGCCCCCGCAAAGCCGCGCTCGCCTCGGGCGTCGTGCAGCACGCCGACGAGATTGATCACGGCGTCGCTGCCGGCGACCGCGTCGTTCAACGCACGAGGGTCGTGCACGTTCGCCACCACCACGTCCACCGTGGGCAGCAGGATCAACTGCTTTGCGCGCTCCCGGTCGCGCGTGGGCACCCGGACGCGGTACCCGCGCGCGGCGAGTTGATGGCAGATGTGGCGGCCGACAAAACCGGAACCGCCCAGGACGCAAACGCCGGTTATCTCCATCAGGGTATTCTACCCTTCAGGATTTTGGCGGAGCTTCGACCGACAAAATCCTAGGGGGTGTCGGCAAGCGAGGGTTCCTGGTCGCGCTGGCGCGGTGCGATCGTGCCCAGGCGCTGTTTCAGCGTCTGGGCCTGCTGGCCGAGCACGTGGCTGTAGTAGCTTGCGTTTGCCATCACCTTCTGCACATAGTCGCGGGTTTCGTTGAAGGGAATGGTTTCGGCGTAGACTGCGCCCTCCATGGCTGCCGCCGGACGCCACGCGCGCGCGCGTCCGGGCCCGGCGTTATATGCCGCCGAAGCGAGAACCGGGTATCCGTCCAGCGCGTCATATACGTGGCGCAAGTACCAGGTTCCGAGGCTCACATTGGTTTCGAGGTCGTTCACTTCCTTCCAGCGCCAGTCCTTCAGTCCCAGCTTCCTTGCCACCCACCGCGCCGTCCCCGGCATCAGTTGCATCAGGCCGCTCGCACCGGCATGCGACCTGACATCCGCGAGGAAGCGGCTCTCCTGCCGGATCAGGCCGTAAACCCACGCCTCGTCGAGATCCATCTGATTGACGTGCGTTCTGAGCACGTCCCGGAACGGCGCCAGGTAGCGCAGCGAGAAATCGTGCAGCTCCACCGTGCGATCGGCGGTGTTGATGGCCCGGTCGTAAAGGTGGCTGCGTGCCGCGAACTCGGCCGCGGTCAGCAATTGTCGGTCGTCGAAGTGGCGGATCGCCCACAGCCACTCGCGGTTGGCATCGCCCCGGAGGTCGAGGCGATAGAGCACCAGCGCGCGCTGCAGTCCGGGGAGCTGTCCGATCGCGCGCAGGTCCTCCGCCCCCGGCTTGAACTTCGCCAGCGGCGGGGCGACTTCGCCCCCGAGGTCTTCGAGCGCAAGCTGGCCGTAGAAACTGAATTCCCCGGCAAGACCCTTGAGTATCTCGTCCGCCTCCGCCGCCTTGCCAGAGGCCTTGAGCGAACGCGCCTTCCAGTAGCGCCAGGACGGGAGGTCGGCCTCCCTGGGGGTCATCGCGGCGATGGCGGCGAGCACTTCGGGCCAATTCGCCTCGCGCAACGCGGCCCGCCCCTTCCACGCGAGTTGCAGATCGGAGAGGTCGCCGGCGCGCGAATACCATTCGAGCGCGCTCGCGCTGTGGCGCATGGCGCCCAGGTAACCGAGCATGCCCCACACGTAGGCACGCTCGTCGGCGCCAAAGCGAGTTTCCAACTGCGACCAATGCGAGGCCGCCTGCTGCGGGGAAGTGCGTGCGAGCCGATGCACCGCGAACATCGTGGTTTCGCGCCCGGCCCGGGTTGTTATGTCGAGGTTCTTCTTCTCGAGGTAGTTGCCCGGATTCGCGGCAATCGCATTCAGCAACTTGGCGTCCGGCGCCTGCCCGGCCGGCAGGAGTTCACCTATTCGCTGCGCGAGCCCTACCTGCCCGATTTCCAGGGTAAGCCGGATGCGGGTCCACAGATCGTCATCGGAAAGCTGCTTCGCGGCGATCAGTTCGCTGAAGAGCGGGTTACAGCTCTCGGGCAGAACGCGCGCGACGAACCACAGCGGTCGGGCCTCGGTGCGCGCCGTCGACGCGTTGATGCGCATCTTCGACTGCAGCGCATAGCAGGTCAGCTCGATGTCTTCCCGCACCATGCGTGGATATTCGGCATCGAAGGCCTCCCAGCGCTGCTTGCGGGCGAGCGATTTCAGCCAGTTGCTGCGCAGCAGGTCGGATAATGGCGTGTCGTTGTTGGCGTTGATGTAGGCGCGGATATCCTCGGGATTCGCCGACTCGAGCCGCAGGCGCAGGCGCCAGTAGTTGACGTAGGGTTCGAGTACGTGCCCTTTCAGGCGCGCGGCATGGATTTCAAGTTTCTTGAGGTTTGCTGCGCGAAACGCGTCACGCGCGGCAAGAAACTCGCTCTCCGGAGCCGCGCTGTGTGCCGACAGCGCGGCTAACAGAAGAAACATGAAACACAGCTCTCTCATATACGACGCGAGGCCCTTTCCCGGCGGGCTTCATTTTAGCCGTTTTCCTCGGCCGCCAGCACCTTCCCCAACGCGCCGTGAGGGCCAGCGTTGACCCGGCGCGCGCGGAAACGGGCGGGTGGATCAGCCGAGAAACAGCCGGTAGGCGGGATTCCGTGTTTCCTGCGTGCAGGGATAACCGAGCCGCGCGAGGAAACGCCGGAACTCACCCATCTCCTGCGGCGGCACCTGGATGCCGACCAGCACGCGCCCGTAGTCCGCACCCTGGTTGCGGTAATGAAACAGGCTGATATTCCAGTCGCCGCGCATGTTGGACAGAAACCGCATCAATGCGCCGGGGCGCTCCGGAAACTCGAACCGGTAGAGCAGTTCGTTCGCCCGGCGGGTGGCTCGCGCGTCACCGGACCACGGCGCGCGTCCCCCGACCATGTGCCTGACATGGAGCTTCGCCATTTCGTTGTCGGAAAGATCGAGCGTTTTTAGCCCGTGGCGTTCCAGGTTGCGCACGATGCGGCCGGTTTCGTCCCGGTTCGCGATCTCGATCCCGACGAAGATGTGCGCATCGCGGGAGTCGGCGATGCGATAGTTGAACTCGGTAATGTTGCGTGCGCCAAGCGTCGCGCAGAATTTCCTGAAGCTGCCGGGCCGCTCGGGGATGGTCACCGCCAGTATCGCCTCGCGGTGCTCCCCCAGCTCCGCCTGTTCGGCGATGAAGCGCAGGCGGTCGAAATTGGTATTCGCGCCGCAGGCGACGGCAACCAGTGTCTTGCCGCGCGCGCCGGTGCGCTCGACCCACGCCTTGGCGCCGGCGATCGCGAGCGCGCCCGCCGGTTCGAGCACGACGCGGGTATCTTCAAATACGTCCTTGATCGCCGCGCAGATTTCATCGGTGTCGACCAGCACCATCTCGTCCACCAGTTCGCGGCACAGTTCGAAGGTCAGTTTGCCGACCTGCTTCACCGCGACGCCGTCGGCGAAAATGCCCACGTGATCGAGCCGCACCCGGCGACCCGCCTTGAGCGAACGCGCCATGGCGTCGGCGTCGACCGGTTCCACGCCGATGATCCGAACCGCAGGGCGCAGGCGCTTCACGTAGGCCGCGATGCCCGAGATCAACCCGCCACCGCCAACCGCAACGAATATGGCGTCGATCGGCCAGGTATGCTGGCGCAAAATCTCCATGCCGACCGTGCCCTGTCCGGCGATCACCGCGGGGTCGTCATACGGATGCACGAAAACGAGACGCCTCTCGCGTCCAAGCCGGCGGGCGCAGACATACGCCTCGTCGTAGGAGTCGCCATGCAGCACCACCTTCGCGCCGCGCGCCGCCACCGCGTCCACCTTGATCCGCGGGGTGGTGACCGGCATCACGATCACGGCCTTGCAACCAAGCCTTTGCGCCGCAAGCGCCACGCCCTGTGCGTGGTTCCCGGCGCTCGCCGCGATGACGCCCCGCCGCAAGCGCTGCCGCGGCAGCCCTGCCATCTTGTTGTAGGCCCCCCGCAGCTTGAACGAGAACACCGGCTGCAGGTCTTCGCGCTTGAGGAGCACGCTGTTGCCGGTGCGGCGCGAGAGCCCCGGCGCGAGTTCGAGCGGGGACTCGATCGCCACGTCGTAGACGCGCGCGTTGAGTATGCGCGTGAGGTAGTCGATTTTCTTCATGGGGACGTGTTCGCGGCAGAGCGTTTAGGTTAGCAGGAATACCCCGTTCCGGCCATTCTCCGAGCGTAGGTTGGGGTGAGCGAAGCGAACCCCAACACATCCATCGCGACCGGCTTCGTGCGCATCCCCCGGATCGCCTTCATCGCCGCCGCGTGGAGGGCGGCGAAATTCGCAATGCGGGGAAACAGGCCGTCAGCCCTGCGCGGCACGGTTCACCTTGATCCAGCCGCCGACCAGCCGTCCGATTTCGTCCAGGTTGCGCGCCGAGTGCTCGTAGCGCCGGGCGTCAACCAACCGCAACTCGTGCGCGATGCGGAACAGAATCCGCAGTTTTTCGATGCCGACGTTGGCCTCGACCAGAAGCCGCTCGCGGCCCCGGGTGTAGGTCGCTTCGATCAGCCGTTCCAGCACGTCGAGCGCGGTGGTCTGGATGCGGTCGCCGAGCAGGAATTTCTGGCTGCGCGGGAACTTTTCCACCGTTGGGATCAGCCACAGCACGAAACGGTGCATCGCTTCGAGTGCGGGGCCGGTGCGCAGCGCGGGATCATTCGCTTCGCTCATGGCTCACCACCCTGCGCCTGCGTTGCTCGAAAAAATCCGAAAGAGGTAAAGAGCAAAAGATGAAAGAGTCTAATCTGTCCTGGCGAGCCGAAAACCGAGGCTGACGTCCCGGCCGCCGGGAGTGAGCCAGCCGCGAGCCGCCGAACGCACGTCGCGCGGGAAGCTGCCCCAGCCCCCGCCGCGGTCGACGCGCCGGCCGCAATCGCCGCCAAACCATGCGCTGCCGTCCGAGGGCGCCCCCACATAGTTGTCGTTCCAGCAATCCTCGACCCACTCCCAGACGTTGCCCAGCATGTCGTGCAAGCCCAATGCATTGACCCGGAAACGGCCCACCGGCGCGGTGTAGGCGTAGCCGTCGTCGCACTGATGGAGGGCGCCGGGCGTCCATTGCTTGCCCGGTCCAGGCGAAACCCCCCGGGTAAACGACTGGTCGCCGACGTTAGCATGGCGGCAGGCGTCGTCGGGATCGAAGCCCCACGGGCGCGGCGCGCCGCTCCCCGCGCGCGCGGCGTATTCCCACTCGGCCTCGGTCAAGAGCCGGTAGCTCTTCCCCGTGCGGCGCGCCATCCACGCGGCGTAGGCCTTGGCATCGTCCCAGCTCACGCACACCGCGGGATGATCGTCGCCCTGGGCGAACCCGGGATTACGCCAGTCGCGCCGCGGGTCGTCATTCATCGCCTTGCCTTCCTGTTCGTTCCAGTACCAGCAGTTGCCGCCCTTCGACGCGTAGCCGGTCTCGGCGGCGAACGCGGAAAACTGCCCACGGGTCACCTCGAAGCGCCCGGCGGCGAAGGCGCGCGCGATGGTCACCTGGCGTTGCGGGCCTTCGTCCGCGTCCCGGCCCTGTTCCGAATCAGGCGAACCCATGGTGAAAGTCCCGGGCGGGATCACCACCATCTCGGGGCAGCCCGGGCAGTCGCTGAACACCGTGCCCGGCGCCGCGCCGGCCACGCTCGCAAGCGGCTGCTGGCCGGCAGCTGTCAGGGGGACGAAAAGAGCGACGAACAGGGGAAACAACCGGCGCGCGAGAGCAGTCATCATTTTTCTCTCCCTCGGTGCCCGCACATGGTGCTACAGCCATCGCCAACGAGCAAGCGCCATCACTTCGTAGGTTGGGGTGAACACTGTGAACCCCAACACCTGGCACGTCACCAATGACCGCGGTACGCGGACCTTGCGCTGCCGCGTTAAATCCGGCATGCGTTATCGCCGCACCTTCACTCCGGGTGGCACCTACTTCTTCACCGTAACTCTGGCAGATCGGCGCTCGCGCCTCCTCGTCGAGCGCGTCGATGTGCTGCGCGACGCATTCGGACGCGTCCGTGCGAGCCATCCTTTCACGATCGAAGCCGCCGTCGTGCTTCCTGATCACATCCACGCAATCTGGACGTTGCCGCCGGGCGACGCGGATTTCCCGCTGCGCTGGGCGCTCATCAAGGCCGCGTTCTCACGTGCGGTCGATAACACCGAATACGTCAGCGCCGCCAGACACGCGAGGGGCGAGCGCGGCATCTGGCAGCGGCGCTTCTGGGAGCACCTCATTCGGAACGACGACGATCTCGCCGCACACGTCGATTACATCCATTACAACCCGGTCAGGCACGGTCATGCCATGCGCCCCATCGACCGGCCGAATTCGAGCATTCATCGATACGTCGCGGATGGCCGATTGCCGGCCGATTGGGCGGGTCGGCACGATCGTCCTGCGATGGATGCCGGAGAACGTAGGTTGGGGTGACCAACGGGAACCCCAACACGGAACGTGCGTTGGCACGCGACCATTGCCGACGATCGGGGAAATTCGGTCGCTGCGGTTCGATTGTTGGGGTTCGCTTCGCTCACCCCAACCTACGCATCATCGTGGATATGTCGCGTCGCCTGGAGGTTGGGGTGACGACGGAGAACCCCAACAATGCGCGGGGTGACCGGCCGGAACACCAACAACGAGGCGCGCCTCCATTTACCGTTCACCGTTTACCGTTTACCATCGCCACCCATGACCCAGGACGAGATGAAGCAGGCCGCGGCGCGCGCGGCATTGGCCTACGTGACGGCGGAAGATGTGATCGGCGTGGGAAGCGGCTCGACCGCCAACTTCTTCATCGCCGAGCTCGGGCGCATCAAACACAAGTTCGAAGGTGCGGTGGCAAGTTCCGAGGCGACGGCCCAGCGGTTGAAGCAGCTTGGCATCCCGGTGCTGGACCTCAATGCCGTCGGGGACCTGCCCGTATATGTGGATGGCGCCGACGAGATCACCCGCCACTTCGCCATGGTGAAGGGCGGCGGCGGAGCCTTGACCCGCGAGAAGATCGTGGCGGCGGTCGCACGCAAGTTCGTGTGCATAGCGGATGAGACCAAGCTCGTCGATGTGCTCGGCAAGTTTCCGTTGCCGGTCGAAGTCATCCCCATGGCGCGCTCGTACGTGGCGCGCGAACTGGTCAAGCTCGGTGGACAGCCGGCGTGGCGCCAGGGCGTTGTCACCGACAACGGAAACGTCATACTCGACGTGCACAATCTCGACATCCTGAAGCCCGTGGAGCTGGAGACGGCGCTCAACCAGATCGACGGTGTCGTCACCAGCGGGCTCTTCGCGCGGCGCGGCGCGGACGTGCTGGTGCTCGGCACCGCGCGCGGGGTCGAGACGCTGACCCGCCGCTAATCGCGCCGCACCGATTGCCGCGTGTTGGGGTTCCCGTTGGCCACCCTATCCTACGATTCTCCCGGTATTCTGGTATCCGGCACCAGGATTGCTTATACTCCACGAAGCCCCATGACGCGACGACGACCGCCAGCAGCGATGACCTTCGAGGACGAACGCGGGCGAGATGGCAGCGCACCCGCCTAGAAGCACCGTCCCCGCCGCCGGGACACGGCCTTCCGCCCCGCTTGATGCGGACGGGATCGCGGCCCCGCCACCCCTCTCGATCCAGCCTTCAGGCATCTCCTGCGATGGCTGAGTATTCGACCCTCGCCGCGGTCGACCTGGGCTCGAATTCATTTCACTGCCAGATCGGGCGCGTGGTAGACGACCAGATCTATCCGCTTGATTCGCTGCGCGAGCC
>JACQGN010000142.1 GCA_016199545.1 Betaproteobacteria bacterium
CAACGTGCGCCAGATCCAGGAGCGGGGCGTGACGTTTCTGCCCCTCGACCTCGCGGATGACGAGCTGGCAGATGCACTTGCCGGCATCGAGGTGATATTTCATCTGGCGGCGCAACCGGCTCCCGCGTCGGCCTACGGCGTGACCAAGCTTGCGGCGGAGCAACGGGTTCTGTCGTATGCGCGCGATGAAGGCGTGCCCGCGTGTTCCCTGCGGTTGTTTTCCGTGATCGGGCCGCGAGAGCGGCCGGAAAAGCTCTACACGCGCTTGATCGGCTGCATTCTCGAGGACCGCGAATTTCCGCTCCATGACGGCAGCCAATCGCATCTTCGCAGCTACACGTATGTTGGCGATGTCGTGGATGGCCTGGTTGCCGCGATGGTCAACCTTGACCGGTGCGCAGGGGAGATTTTCAACATTGGATACGACCTCGCGACGACCACCGCGGAAGGTATCCGGACCGTTGAACAGCTCTTGGGCAAGTCCGCGCGGATCGTGATAAAGCCGCGGCGGCCAGGCGACCAGGCCCGCACGCACGCCAAGATCGGCAAGGCGCGCAGGATACTCGATTACAACCCCGCCGTGCCGCTCGAAGCGGGGCTGGCAAGGCAGATCGAGTGGTACGAGCGGCACATGCTCGGAAAGATCAACCTGTGGTGAAGTGGACTCGGGCCCGGTAATACGGAATGGACATCGCGGAAACTCAGTTTCTGTCACAGGCGCGGCAGGAAGCGCTCGCGACGCTGCTCGCCCCGGACAGTGCGCAGGACCAACCTGCGCTCATGTATCCGGGGCGCGCGGAGCTGAGCGCCGCGATCGGCAGCCTTGCGCTCGGGGGCGCCGAGCGCATCGTGCTCGACTGGGCCGCGAGTTGCGCCAGGCAGTACCGGGCACGGCTGGTCGTGCTGCGCGATGCACCGGCCGAATGGCCGCTCCCGCCGGGCGTACAGGTGATGCGTCTCGGGGGCACGGATCTTCCACGTCGGCTCGAAACGGCCGGCGCCGGGATCGCCGCCGGCGGAAATCCGGTGGTGCTGTGCCATCTGCTCACCGCGGACGAGCGGCGCGCGCTGGCGCGCGGCGGCGCGCATCCGGTGCCGGTGCTGCACAACGCGCCAGAGGGGTGGCTCGAGGCGGCGGATGCCCTGTCGGATTCGGACTGCGTGATCGCGGTGTCGCGCGGTGCGGCTGAGGATTTGCGCGCGGCAGGATCGCGCGCGCATTGCGCGGTGATTCGCCACGTTCCGAAGACGCCGGCGCCGCGTTCCGATGCACGGCGCGAATGGCGAGCACGCTGGGCGCTGCCGCAAGACGCCCTGGTCATCGGCATGATTGGCGCGGTGAAGCCGCAGAAAGCCTATCCGCGCGCGCTGCGGGTGCTGGCGGCGTTGAGCGGGCGGCGCGACGCGTATCTCGTGATCATCGGCGGACCCATCGGCCGAGACGGCGCGCTCGCGTGGCGCGCGGTGCTCGCGCAGGCGCAGCGGCTCGGGCTGGAGCGGCGCGTGCGGCTGCCCGGCTTTGTGCCCGGCGCGCCCGACTGCCTGCCCGCGTTCGACCTGCTGCTCAACACCAGCCGCTACGAGGGGCTCTCGATTGCGACGCTGGAAGCGCTCGCCGCGGGGTTGCCCGTGGTGGCGAGCGCGGTCGGCGGCCAGGGCGAACTCTCCGCGCCTGGACTGGTGCTCGTGCCGTTTGCCGCGCCCGACGCAGCATGGGCGGTCGCCCTCGACACGGCGTTACAGAGCCGTCCGGCGTTGCCGTCCTGGCGGGGTGTGCCGACCCATCGCTTGTGGACCCTGTTTCACCTGTTGCGGCCCATTAAGCGGAACTCCGCGGTTCTGTTCGTGACCGCCAATCTCAACGCGGGCGGAGCGCAGCGCTCGCTCTTCAATCTGGCGCTTGCGCTGAACGGTGCGCTCCATTTCGAGATCGCCGTGTGCGGCAATTCGTCGAGCGCCCATTTCAGTCGCGGGCTGGATGAGGCGGGAGTGAGGGTGCGGCGCAGCGCCGCCTCGCGCGATTGCTTCGATCACGCCGAAGCGATTCTGCGGCATGTCGTGGCGGGGCGCTTTGGAACGATCTGCTTCTGGAATGTCGATGCCAAGGTCAAGCTTCTGCTCGCCAAGGCGCTCGCCGCTACGGACGTGCGGCTGATCGACGTCTCGCCGGGAGGCTACAGCTTCGAGGAGATGGACGCGACGCGCGCTTTCCAGGAGTGGATCGCGTTCTCGCAGGACGAGCACTACGCGCGCCTCGACCGGCTGGTGCTGAAATATCGCGGCGCGGCGCCTGCGGGCGCCCGCGGCAAGGTGGCGGTGATTCCTAACGGCGTGCCGGGCCAGGAACGTCCGGCAATGCGCGCCGCCGTGGCGTCGCCGCGCATCGTGGTGAGCGGGCGCATCGCCCCGAGCAAGCGCCTGATCGAAGCGATAGGCGCAATGCGCGTGCTGTGGCGCGAACACCCGCGTGTCGAACTGCATCTGCTCGGCACGGCCGAGCCACGCCACGCCGACTATGCGCAGGAACTGCTCGACGCCATCGGCGCCGATTTGGGCGTTCGCGTGTTTCTGCACGGCGCAGTGTTTGAAGCGCCGGAGCGACTCGCCCGCTTCACGACGGCCCTCGTTCTGGGGGAGCACCAGGGATGCCCGAACGCGGTGCTGGAAGCGCTGGCCGCGGGCTTGCCGGTGGTCGCCAACGACTCCGGCGGAACGCGCGAACTGGTGGTCGACGGGCGCACCGGGCTGCTGCTCTCCGGGTGTGACCCGCGCGAGATCGCCGCGGCCCTTGCTCGCGTCATCGACGATGCGGCGCTGGCGCGGCGTCTCTCGGAGGCGGGGCCGCGGCATGTCCGTCGGTGGTTTTCAATGCAGCGGATGGTCGCGGCCTATCGCAAGCTGTTGACGCCGGATTGAGGGTATCCCTATGCTCAAATTAAACGTCCAGGTGCCGGAGCCGCGCAACCGCACGGCGATCGCGACATTGCGTGACGGATTCAATACCATTGCGACCGACCATGCGGTGGCTTCGGCGACCCCGGCCCTTGCCGCGCAACACGCCAACCCCTCCTGCGATCCGCTGCGACCATGGGGACACCCGCCCTTGGGCAGCTACCGCCTCTTGCACCACGAGCCCGCGCAGCCGGATCAATCCAAGGAGTACGGCAGCCATCTGCTGCTGTTCGAGCCCGAGTCCGGGCCGGCGCTGGAAGCCGAGTCATTCGGGCGACTTGCGCTCCTCGTGTACGGCGGCGCCGCCGACCACAACAGGAAAATGCGTCGGACGCAAGGGGGACTGCGTCTCGGCGCCAGGATGCTCGATGCCGTCGTCAAGCGGTTGCACCCAGGCGAGGAATTGACACTGGAACTCGTGCCGCTGCGCGACCCGTCGTGGTGGCAATTCTGGAAGCCGAAGACTATGGCGACGCGGCATCTTTCGGATTTTAACTTGCTCGACCCATTTGCTCCCCCGGCCGACGAGGTGAGCCTGCTCGAGGAGCTGCTGCGGAAGTCCGTTCGTCGTTCGCGACGCCCGATGAGCGACGATCGGGACGACGTGTTCGAGCGGGACCGCAGGGACGACAGAACGAGCGCGAGCACGGGTTCCCGGCCCGAGGTGTTCCAGGGGAAGGGCGGTGAATTTGCCGGAGGCGGCGCGAGTGCCGGCTGGACCGATGCTCCCGGCAGGGGAACGGGTGTCGACAGCGCGGGGCGGATCATCGGCACCGCCGCTGCAGCGGGCGCGCTCGCCGCGGTGGCAAGCGTCGCCGCAAGCGCAGGCTCCCGCGAACCCGATGCGGGTGGCGCGGATTCCGGCGAGGTCGGTTCCGGCTCGAGCACCGATACGAGCACCGATACGAGCACCGCCACTACGTACTGATTTCGATCTGCAAAGGATTCACTTGAGCGCTGATCCCGCACACGCCCCGCCCGGCCCGACGCCGTTCGACTGCCATATGAACGAAACGTCCAGGGGCAGCCGCTTGCCTTGCTCCCGCGGATGGAATAGATTGCTCGAAAATTTGACCGCTGGTCCCGTCCGCGACGCGCCGGGTCCGCGGTTATCTTCCAACGACGAGGAGGCTGGCATGAACATCTGGCCTATGGTGCGCATCGCGGTAACTCTTTCGCGCCCGGTCCAGACGCCCCGTAGCGGCATGGCGGGAACGCAGCTCGAGCGGATTTCCGCGCGGTCATGAACCTCTCCAGGGTATTCATCGAACGTCCGGTTGCGACCACGGTACTGGTCGCCGCAGTCATCATTTTCGGCTTGATCGCATTCAGGACCTTGCCGGTGAATGAACTGCCCAGCGTCGATTTTCCAACGATCCGGGTCGAGGCGGAATTGCGCGGAGCCAATCCGGAAGTCATGGCCTCGACGGTCGCCACGCCCCTTGAACGACAGTTCAGCCAGATTCCCGGCGTGGACACCATGAATTCGGTCAGCACCAACGGCAGGACGCGGATCACCCTGCAATTCGCCCTGGAGCGCGACATCGACTCGGCGGCCCAGGACGTGCAGACGGCGATCTCCCAGGCCATGCGACGCATGCCGGACGGCGTGGATCCGCCGACGCTGCGCAAGGTCAATCCGGCGGATTTCACGATCGTCTTCCTGGCGGTCAGCGCAAAAACGCTGCCGATGCAGCAGCTCCACGAATTTGCCGAGACGCACATCGCGCAGCGCCTTTCCACGGTAAACGGGGTGGCGCAGGTTGTGGTTTTTGGCGCGCAGAAGTACGCGGTGCGGGTCTATCTCAATCCCGAGGCGCTTTCGACGCGCGGGTTGGGTCTGGACAAGGTCGTCAGCGCGATCCAGAACGCAAACAGCAATCTCCCGTCGGGCGTGCTCCACGGCACCGCGCGCAATTTCACGGTTAAGTCCTCGAGCAAGCTCGATCGCGCCAGCGGCTTCAACGACCTCATCGTCGCCTACCAGGACGGCATGCCGGTGCGGCTTTCGGACATCGGCCGGGCGGAGGACGGGATCGAGAACGCGCGGGTCAAGAGCTGGCTCAATGGGGAACGCAACATCGGGCTCGGAGTGTACCGCCAGCCTGGAGCGAATACGGTCGAGGTCGTGAACAAGGTAAAAGCGATGTTCCCGGAAATCGAGCGCGATGCGCCGCCGGGCGTGAAGATCAATGTCGTCAATGACCGCTCCGAATTCATCAAGTCGTCGATCCACGAAGTGGAGTTCCATCTTCTGCTTTCGATCGTGCTGGTGGTGCTGGTGATACTCGCGTTTCTGCGCAATGCCCGATCCACGATCATCACCGCGTTGATCCTTCCGACATCGGTCATCGGCACGTTCGGGGCGATGCATCTGCTCGGATTCAGCCTCAACAACCTGTCCCTGATGGCGATCATCCTCGCGGTGGGATTCGTAGTGGACGACGCCATCGTGGTGCTCGAGAACATCACCCGCCACATGGAAATGGGCAAGGACCGGATGCGGGCGGCGCTGGAAGGATCGCAGGAAATCGCGTTCACCGTGCTGTCGATGACGCTTTCGCTCTCGGCGGTCTTCATCCCGATCCTTTTCATGGAAGGACTGCTGGGGAGGCTGTTTCGTGAATTCGCCGTCACGATCGGCGTTGCCGTGCTGACGTCCGGGGCGGTCGCGCTTTCGATGACGCCGATGATGTGCAGCCTGTTGCTGAAACCTGCCCACGACCATGGCCGGGTGTACCTGTTCTTCGAGCGAATGTTCGACGCGTCGCGCAATTTCTATGGAACGACTTTGCGCTGGACCATGCGGCAGCGGGGCCTGATGCTCGCCGGGTCCGCCGTCTTTCTGGTCTTGATCGGCGTCATTTACACCAAGGTTCCGCAGGGTTTCATCCCGCGGCAGGATACCGGCGTCATCTTCGGCAACTTGCGGGCGCCGGAAGGCGTCACGTTTGCGGAACTCGAGCAACGTCAACGCAGGAGCGCGGAGATCGTCCGGAAGCACCCCGATGTGGAGGCGGTGATGTCCACGGCCGGGCAGGGCTTCGGCGGCCAGGTCGGAGACAACATCGGCCGGGTGATCGTTCGCCTCAAACCACGCGCCGAGCGCAAGCTTACCGCCGACCAGGTGATCCAGGAGTTGCGCCGCCCGTTTGCCGGAGGGGCGCTCGGTGTGCGGGTGTTCATGAACAATCCGCCGGCGATCAATATCGGAGGGTTGACCGGCAATGCCGATTATCAGATGGTGCTGCAGGGATCGAACCTGAAAACGCTCTACGCCGAGGCGCAGGAATTCGAAACGAGGCTGCGCGAATCCGACTTTCTCCGGGACGTCAGCACCAATCTCGAACTGCGCAATCCCGAAATCGAGATCGATATAGACCGCGATCGCGCGGCGGCTTTGAGCGTGTCGCCGCAACAGATAGAAACCGCGCTCTACAATGCGTATGGCGGGCGCCAGATCAGCACGCTATACGGCGCCACGGACCAGTACCTGGTG
>JACQGN010000134.1 GCA_016199545.1 Betaproteobacteria bacterium
CGCCGCCTATGATGAGGATGTCCGAATCGACGAACTTTGTTCTTCTGCCCATGGCATCAGGCCTTTGTCTTGAGTGTGGGAAGGGCGTCGATGTGGAGCGCCGTGGGTTCGTGCGAAAGCATCGCCGAACCTATCGTGCCCAAGTCGGGCTTCTCGTAATCCTGCGGCGCCTTGATCGAACCCCAGGGTGTGGTCCGGATCGGGAATGCGAACTCCTTCAGCCGGCCGTCGCGATACCTGATCTTCCAGGAGATCACTCCCTTTTCCGGTTCCCTCAGCACTCTTACTTTGTGGCCCAGCGGGGCGAAGTCGGCATACCCGCGTACGTCGATCGCATGCTGCGGGCATGCCTTCACGCAGGAGTAGCACTCCCAGCAGAAATTGGGCTCGATGTTGTAGGACCTGCGGTAGACCGGATCGATGTGCATGATGTCGGACGGGCAGATATCCACGCACTCGCCGCAGCCGTCGCATCTCGTCATGTCGGTGTAGGTGGGCATTCGATCAGCTCCTGACGATGTAGTTTTCAGCAGACGGCCGCGGCAGATCCGAGGAACCGTTTGCCTCCTCGACCCGCCGCTGGAACGCTACCGCGGGCTTGAAAAACATGTGGGCGAATTTCGACCAGGGCACGCCGGCAAAGAGCAGCGCGGTGAAGAACATGTAGAGCCCGAACAGGATCCACGTCGCGGTCGGGTTCGCATACGCCGTTTGCACGTACTGCCAGGCAAGCGCAAACGTGACGCTCGCGAGGAGAGAACCGACAAAAAGATCGGCCCGCCCCAGGTGAAAGCGCGAATCCCCGTCGAACGCCACGTTTACCCTGAGGAAGAAGAAGAACCACGAAGCACCGGCGAGTATCATCAGCGCGCCCACGGTCCACAGACCCGGCAGGATGGCGGGTATGGGCGCGGCGCCCGGATAGCCAAAGACCATCACCGCAGTCGTGATTACATAAAGGAAGAAGCCGTACATCATCAGCAGATGAGAAGTCCGCCGCGGCCATTTGCAGAACTCGCCGGAAACCGCGGCCTCCGCGATGGTCTCGACCGCCAGCGCGAAGGTCTCCGTGCCGCTGAGCTGCTTTTGCGCGGCAGCCCGTGATTTTTCCTGGCGCCGCGCGAAGAATTTGGCGCTGCCCTTGTGATGGACGTCAAATAACGTTCCGATCACAACTGCAAGGACCATCAGTACGATGTAGATCTGCATCGCGAGAGGCGAGAAGAAATCTGTCACCGCCGCGAACGGATTGTGAGTGAACACCATTACCTCCCCGCTGAGCCGGCATTCCGGCAGAGCGCTGGAACGCCTCATTTTGCTTAAGAACGCTCGTTGCGAGACGATCTTGCAGCCGCGGCAATGTACAGCAGCGGCCTGCCAAACGCACAATTCAATTGGTTTATCGACGCATAAGGGCAGCTTGGGACAGCAACTACTGCGGCTTGATGCCGGCGGCGGCGACCACTTTCTGCCATTTCTTCGTGTCGTTCGCCATTGCCGCGGCAAACTCCTCGGGCGTGCCCGTGCGCGGGTCGGCGCCCTGCCGCGACAGCTGGTCGCGCGTTTCCGGCACCTTCAGGATCGCGTTGATCTCCCGATTGAGCCGCGCCACCACGGCTTGCGGCATGCCTGCCGGGCCGATGACCCCGTACCAGCCGGCGACCTCGTAGCCGGGGACACCGGCCTCCTGGATCGTGGGAACGTCGGGCAGGGCGCTTGCGCGCTGCGTCGTGGTCACGCCCAAGGCCCGCAGTCTGCCGGCGCGGATATACCCGACCGAAGACGGAATGGAAGGAAAGGCGAAATCGATCTGTCCCCCGAGCAGGGCCACCAGCGCCAGGCTCTGCCCCTTGTACGGCACGTGGGTGTACTCGACGCGCGTGAGGACTTTCAACAGCTCGGCCGACATGTGGCTCGGCGCCCCGACGCTGGAGGTGCCGTAGTTCAACTGGCCCGGCCGGGCGCGAGCCAGGGCGATGAATTGCTTCACGCTGCGCGCCGGGATCGAGGGGTGGACCACCAGCAAGTTCGGAACCAGCGCCAGGATGGCGATGGCCGTGAAGTCGCGCACCGGGTCGAACGGCAGCTTTGTGTACATGGACGTATTGATCACCCAGCCTTCCGGGATGATCTGGACTGTGTAGCCGTCCGGCGGCGCCTTCTGGGTCAGTTGTCCACCGATGGTGTGGTTCGCTCCCGGACGGCTATCGACGATCACCTGCTGACGCAGGTTTTCGGTCAACTTCGCGCCGATGAGCCGCGCGAGAATATCGGTGGCGCCGCCGGGGGCGACCCCCACGATCATCCTGATCGGCTTGACCGGGTAATCCTGCTGCGCAGACGCCAGGCCAGGCCCGACCGCGAGAGTCAAGGCAGAGACGACGCAGATCAGCGGCAGAAACGCGAGCTTCATGTGCATGCGCATGGTGTTTCTCCTATGGCCGGACGCGGGAATCGGAATACCAGTTCTGCACCGCCAGGCCGGACACCTGCGCGAAGTGCCTGACGTTATTGGTCACGACCGTCGCCTTGAGGCTGAGGGCATGGGCGGCGATGAGGATGTTAAGAGGACCGATGGGGCTGCCGCGCCGTTCAAGCTGATGGCGCAGTCGTCCGTATGATACGGCGGCAGATTCATCGAACGGTGCGACATGGAACTGCAGCAGAAAACGCAGCACCTGTTCGCGTTTGGCCTGCGGCACGGCGCTTTTCGCCACCATGAACTGCAGTTCCGCGAGCACGATGGACGAAAGCATCAGCTCGCCGTATCGCAGCCCGTTCATCCTGCGGATGATGGATTCGAACCCCTTGCTCTGGTGGATGACGTACGAGCAGGTGTTCGTGTCGAACAGAAAAGGCACGCGTTTCAAAAATCCCGCTTGTCGCGCCGCCGTGGCTGAGCGCGCCGGGGGAGCCTGATCGGGCCCATGTCGCCGAGTTGCGCCATCAGCCCCCGATAGTTGTAGCTCATCGGCACCAGGATGACCATGTCGCCGAAGCGCTTGACGATGACCTCGTCGCCGTCGAAGCGGCACTCCTTTGGCAGCCTGACTGCCTGGCTGCTGCCGTTCTTGAAGAGCTTGGCCGTGGTTTCCATGCCGACTCCGTTGTGCTCGTATAGATGGAGTATATACGACAATTGCCCCCATCCCAACCTTCCCCCGTAAACAAGGGAAGGAGGCTGAAGTGGCTTCTCCGTAAACGGGGGAAGAGGTGTTCTGGCTTCAGCCCCTCCGTCCCAGCGGACCGCGCAACAGTTATCCGGGCAGCGCGCCGCTGTGCTTACCATCGCGGAGCAGGATCTCGCCGTTGACGACCGTCGCCTTGACGCCGCGTGTGCCACTCCCGCACGCCCGGATCGCCCGCCTTGCGATCCACGCCTTCGCCCGCGATCTCGAAGATGCCGGCGTTGAGTTCTCCCATCGCGCCCACCAGCCTCCGCACTTCGTCCCACCCCGCATTGCGGATCGCCGAGTGGCCGACGTAGCCCGCGTAGTTGATGCCCTTGGGCAGCGCTTCGAGCGCGTCGAGAAACTCGGGGAAAGTCGTCCAGCTCCACTTGATGCCCGCCCCCATCGCCGCGGGCGGGATGTCCTCGGCGCGCTGGAGGTTGCGCACGACGAGATGCTTGTCCTTGGCGGCGCAGGGGGCGAGCGTAAATCCGCAGTTCCCCATCACGACCGTGGTGATGCCGTGATAGCAGGAGGACGTGCCGAGTGGATCCCAGAAGATCTGCGCGTCCATGTGGGTGTGGCCGTCGACGAAGCCCGGCGCGACGATGTGGCACTCGGCGTCGAGCACCTCGCGCGCGCTCTCGCGGATGCGGCCGATGGTCGCGATCCTGCCGCGGCTCACGCCGACGTCCGCCCGATAGCGGGGCAGGCCGGAACCGTCGATCACCGTGCCGTTCTTGATTACGAGGTCATAGGGCATTGCGGCGTCCTCCCGTGGCCTCGCGGACGAAGGGGCCCTCACCCTTAATCCCTCTCCCGGGGGGAGAGGGAAAACAAGCGCCCTTTGTCCGTCTATCGGGCAACAGCGCGACCATTTTCCCCTCGCCCTCCGGGAGAGGGAGCAGGGGTGAGGGAAGGGGCTCATTATGTCAGGCGCTCAAAATTCCTTCGGGACTATCCGCCCGCCATTTCCTTGAACCGGCGCAGGGTTTCGATCAGATCGTCGAACTTCGGCATGCGATACATGGGATAGAGCATCACCATGTCGGCGCCGAGCCGGCGCCAGCCATCGGCCGCTGCCGCCCACCGCTGCGGGTCCGGCTCATGCATGCGCAGCCAGCCCTCGATGCCGAACCTGGCCGGGTCGCGGCCATGATTGCTGATTTCCTCACGCAACAGCGCGAGCTTCTGCTCGGCCAGCGCATCCGGGGGCATGATCGGCATCCAGCCATCGCCGAGCCGGGCCGCGCGCTTTACGACGGCATCCGAGAAGCCGCCGAACCAGATCGGGATGGTCCGCTGCACCGGCGGCGGCACGATGCTCACCCCCTTCAGGTTGTGAAATCGACCGTCATAGTTGACCAATTCCCCGGACCACAGCCGGCGCAACACCTCGGCCTGCTCCGCCTGCCGTGCCCCGCGCGTTTTCCAATCGGTGCCGAGCGCCTCGTATTCGACATGGTTCCAGCCGACGCCGATGCCGAGCCTCAAGCGGCCACCGCTCAGAAGATCGACTTCGGCCGCCTGCTTGGCGATGAGCCCGGTTTGCCGCTGCGGCGCGATCAGGATGCCGCTGGAGAGCCGGATCCTCCGGGTGACCGCGGCAAGGTAGCCGAGCACCACGAAGGTTTCGTGGAAGGGATCTCTTTCATCGTAACGCGGCGTCCAACCCTCTCTCGCGGCGGCCCCGAATACGTGATCGGGTACTTCGATGTAGGCATAGCCGAGATCCTCCGCCGCCTGTGCCCAGTCGCGGATTCTGGCCGGATCGTTGCCGATATCCCGCGTCGGAAACATTGCGTTGAGTTGCATGATGCCACCCTGTGGTTGTTCGAACCTGGCGTCAAGGTACTTCGCGGTCAGCGTTTTGGCGCCTCAGCATCCAGCGCGTTGCGCAACGGACGGCCGTTCTTGAGGCGGTACACCATGAAATCCTTTTTGTCCAGCGTCAGGATCCGATCGAGCTTCAGCCGTTCGGCCAGGGCAAGCAGCGCCAGGTCGGCGAAGTCGGGCCGCAGCGTGCGATATTGCGCGGACAAAGCGGCAATACGGCTGAAGTCCTGCGGTTCGAGATTGTGGACCACCACGCCACCGCGATGCAGCCATGTAAGAAGGTTTGCGAGCATGCGGTCGGAGGCGCTCGCGATGATCCACGCCGCCTCGGTCACGTTGGCTGCGGAAGTGACGAGTTCGCCGCGGTAGTTCTTCAGAAATTCAGCCACCGGTCGATGCCAGCGGTCATCGGCATCGAACAGCGCCACCAACGGGCCGCTGTCAACGAGCAGCCTTTGCATTGCGCTGGGCGGCGATCAGGTCTCGTGCCCGCGTCCGGGACAGATTGTCCCTTCCGCTCGACACCCTGCCGAAAAGATCGTGCCCCAGTTCCCAGGGAGTGGGTTTGCCGCGCTTCTTCGCGCGCGCGATCGCTTCGTGCAGCCCCCGGCGCACGAATTCGCTCTTGGTCAGGCCGGCCGTACGTGCCGCGGCTTCCAGTTCGCGTTCCAGTTCAGCGTCCATCTTGACGGTAAGCATGGCGGTTTCCGTTCGGTAAGACCGACGGTATTACACCATGCGCGCTCGCGACTCGTCAAACTTTCGGGAAAGCGTTTCATGCCAACGCCTCGCGCAGCTTCGCGAAAGTCTCCAGATGCCGCTCGGGGTCGCCGGCGAAGCGCAGGACGAGGTAGCGGGCGCCTTCCTGCACGTAGCCGTTGAGCCATTCCGCCGCCGCTGCGGCCGGGCCCGAGAAGCAGGCCTGGCGCTTCTTCACGACGTCGGGGCGCTGGCCGTAATAGGCCGACAGAAAATCGTTCATGCGGCTCTCCGCCCTGGCGGCGTTTTCGTCGACGGTGAGCGTGAGATAAAGGGCTGCCTCCAGATCGTCCGGGTTGCGCCCGGCCTCGCGCGCGATGCTCTGCACTTGGCGCCACTGCGCGCCCCAGCCCTTCGCGTCAGGGCCGTTCGGGAACCAGCCGTCGAAATGCTTCGCTGCCCGCTCGAGTGCGGCGGGCGCCGAGCCGCCGCCCCAGATCGGCGGTCCGCCTGGCTGGTGCGGCGTCGGGCCGAGCACGCCCTGCTCGACGTGCCAGCGGCCGTCCCAGTCGACCGGATTTCCGTTCCACAGCGCCTTGCACAGCCGCATGCCTTCCATCAGCGTGCCGACGCGCTTCTCGAATGGCACGCCGGCCGAGCGGAATTCGGCGCGGATGTTGGGAACGTCGCTCGCGATGCCGATGCCGAGAATGATCCGGCCCGCGCTGACCTGATCGAGCGTGGCGACCTGATGGGCGAGCAGCACGGGGTTGCGGAGTGCGGGCAGCAGCACGGCGGTGCCGAGCTTGACGCGCCTGGTCCGTCCCGCGACGCCGGCGAGAAGGGTGATCGGCTCGTGGCGCGGGCGGGCGAGCAGCGAATCGCCGACCCACACCGAATCGTAGCCGAGTTTTTCCGCGCGCTCGGCAAGGGCGAGCAGTGGCTCGGCGTCGGGCCGGCCTCCCATGATCGCCTCGCGGGTCGGCAGCAAATATCCGATGCGCGGGGTCATTTGGCAATCACCTCAATTCTTGTTGGCAAATTCGGTGTTGGCGGGGTGGGCGAAAAAGCCAGTTGCAAGAGTCAGCGCTGTTTGAGACCTATCGCCGTTACGATCTTGCCCCAGCGCTCGTAATCCCTGCGTATCTTTGCGCCGAGCTGCTCCGGCGTCAGCCGCTCGGGATCGACGGATACCGAGACAAGTCTCGAATGGACTCCGGGATCGTGGGTAACTTGCGCCGACACCTGGTTGAGGCGGTCGATGATCGCGCGAGGCGTGCCGGCGCGCGTCAGCACGGCGTACCAGGACGTGGCCTCATAACCGGGCAGAACTTCGGAAATGGCAGGCACGTCGGGCAGGGACGGCACGCGCTTCACGCCGGTGATGCCGAGCGCGCGCACCTGCCCGGACTTGACGTAGGCGAGGCCCGACGACAGCGCGGATATCAGCATCTGGATTTCCCCGGCAGTGACGCCGACGAGCGCCGGCGCTGCGCCTTTGTACGGCACGTGCACGATTTCGATGCCAGCCATCATCTTGAACATCTCGCCGGCAAGATGTCCGGTGGCCCCCAGCCCCGAGGAGCCGAAGTTGATCGTCCCCGGCTTCGCCTTGGCGAGCGCAATCAGTTCCTTGAGTGACTTCGCCGGC
>JACQGN010000135.1 GCA_016199545.1 Betaproteobacteria bacterium
CGTAGCTGGAAAGCCGCAGCGACCAGTAGCTGCCCATGCTGATGCCGTAGATCGCGATTCGTTTCGGGTCCACCTCGGGGCGTGTCAGAAGGTAGCTGATCACCGCCGCGCCGGCGCGCTCGTAGTTGTCCTTCACCGCCCGGATCTTCTGCATGTTCGAATTACCCTGGCCCGGCCCGTCGATGGCGATGACGTGGAAGCCGCGCGCGAGCGCAATGTTGTGGTTCGCCTTGGGAAAGACCTCCTTGGTCTGGTCCATGCCCGGGACGTAGATCACGACCGGGGCCTTGCGGCGGTCCGGCAGCAGGTGGAAGAGGCAGGAGATCGTCTTGCCGTCGTCGAACGGCACCTCGACGCGTTCGATCGGGTAGGAGGCGACCCTGGAGCGGCGGTCCACCATCTCGCCCATCTTCCTGTTGAGGTACTGCTTTACCGGGTGGTCGTCGAAGAACACCGGGTGCTGGGCCATGCGGTAGGCTTCGATCGCGTGGTCATAGTGATAGACGGCGGTCGCGTTGGCGCCCTGGGCCTGCGCGCGCCTGGCGAGCGCTTCGTGGCGCGCGGCCGCCTCGCGCCAGACCTTCGGCAGCATGCGGTAATTGCGCGCGCGCTTGCCTGCCGGCACTTCGAGGTCGTCCCGCTCGAAGTTCTGCACCCGCCCGCGCATGTTGAGTGCGAGGTCGAGCATCCACTGCTGGTTGTCGCGTTGCGTTCTGAGCTTCCTGATCATGCTTTTCTCCTTTGGTCTCGGACTTCGAAGGGCTCGCTCGCGGGAATTCATTGGTACTGCGATGTCGCTCGGGTGCCGCCAAGCGTGGAACGAGGAGTGAACCGATTTTGCAGCAGCGCTCCGCTTGCGGTCAACGACTGATTGGAAAGTCCTATACCTTCGCGTTCGTGGCGTTCTTCGCGCCGCGGTTTTGCGCTCTGCGGTCACACCGACATCGCTGACCACCTTCGAATCGGGATATCATTTCGGCCACTTCACGGAAACGCAGGATGCCGCGAGACCGGCCCAAAATGGAGAACGAACGATGGCGACGCGAAAAGGCTACGGCGGGAAAACGGTCTATGGCGCGCGTGTCGGCATTCTCATGCTCGACACCAGGTGGCCGCGGCCGCCGGGCGATACGGGAAACGCGCTGACGTGGCCGTTTCCGGTGCTCTACAAGGTCGTGCCCGGCGCGAGCGCCCGCGTGGTGATACACGAGCAGGGCAGAGGACTGGGGCCGGCGTTTCTCAAGGCCGCCGAGGAGCTCGTGAAAGACGGCGCCGACGGCATCACCACGACCGGCGGCTTCCTTGCGATCTTCCAGAAGGACCTCGCGGCGCACGTCAACGTACCGGTGGCGAGTTCTTCCCTGATGCAGGTGCCGCTGGTGCAGCGCCTGTTGCCTCCCGGCAAGCGCGTCGGTGTGCTGTCGGTGCAGGGCAATCGGATCACGCCCGAGCACTGGGACGCGGTGGGCGCCCCGCACGACACGCCGGTGATGGGAACCGAAAACGGGCGCGAATTCACGCGCGTGATGCTCGGCGACACGCTCGACATGGATTACGCGGCCGCGGAGCGGGACATCATCGAGGCGGGGGACGAACTCCTGCGGCGCCATTCCGACGTCGGAGCAATCGTGTGCGAGAACCACAACATGGCGCCCTACGCAGCGGCGCTGAATGCCCGCCTGCGCATTCCCATTTTCACCGTCTACACGTTCGTCACGTGGTTCCACGCGGGCCTTGCGCCGCGCGATTTCGGCTATCCGGGGTCGTCCGAACGCAGCCTCTGGCGCGAAAGATAACGGGCGGGACGGCGCAGTGGCCACAAGAGCGGGGTCACCGCGACGAAGCCGCGGCCAGCCTGCCGCGCAACCCGGCAACTAATCTGCGCTCCATGTCGAGCCGCTGAATTTCCTGCTCCAGCCGTGCCAGCTCGCGGCGGTCTTCGTCGGTCTGCTCGGGCGCGGCGCTCATGGTCGAAGTGAAATGCGTGACCGTCTCCACACGCTGTTGCTCGAGCTCGGCCGTGCGATCGGCGAGCGCCAGCGGGGCACGCGGTTCCGCGCGCAGGAGCGACTCGATGCGGTTCGCCTCCGCTTCCGCCTTCGGGTTCTCGAGGGACGCTCGGGCGCGTGATGCATGCGCTCGCAGCGCCGCTGCCGTCCATCTGCGCACCAGGGTGTCGGCGCGGCCGGGCAGTACCTGCCAGCCGCCGGACGACTTGCGCATGCGGAACTCGCGCAGGCCGCGTTGCACCATGCCCCCGCCCTGGTCGATCTCGATTCCAACCTGAACCAGAGCCTCGTCACCCTGCGTTGTGTGCGACAGGTAGCGGTAACCCGGTGGGAAGGGATGGCGCCACCGGTCCAGACCCGCGCGATGTGACGCGGCGGCCGACGAACGCTTGAAGTAGCGTCCCGATTCGAGTTCACGCCGCTCGATGCCGGTGCCGTCAAGGGCATAGGCGCGTGCGAGGCCGGCCCAATCTTCGGCGGCCAGCATTCGTGCGAGCCCCGGCACGGCATGCTGCGGTGATTCGAAGAACGTTGCGTCAGCCATGGCGGGCAACGCAACCGCGAACAGTATCGCGAACCACCCGAATCTCAAGAGCGGTCTCCATGTCCTGCCTCGCCGCGGCGGCACGCGAGCCCCTCCGTATCCGCATCAAAGCCGGAACAGACGTTCGACCTTCTCGAGGCGAAAGGCTTCGACACCCGTCAATTGCAGCACGATGTGATCGTAGTTCACGCGTGAGGTAGGGCACACCGTGATGATGAGGCTCGTCGCATCGGGTCCCGGTTCGATCAGGCAGCTCGCGGCCCGCGGTGAATCGGACGATTCCACCACTTCCAGTCCGTCTCGTGGGCAGCTGCACACAACGAGAAATTCGCCTGGCAGCGACTTGCCGTCGAACGCGAGCGTCAGTCGCGCGGCCCAGCGTCCGTCCGCTTCGGCCGGCCCTGTCGCAGAGAATCTCGCTTGCTCCCTGCGCCAGGTCTCCGGGCCGGGCCTCGGTGGCGGCCACGGCAGCGCAGAGCCATCATTCGTCGCGAGCAACACCTGCCCGATTCGCACCGGTATCGCGGACTTGAACCTGAACTTTACCGCCCCGGAAACGGGCTGCGCCAGCGAGAGCCAGATGACGCGCGTGCCGAGCACACCCAACTGATAGGTTTCTTTCTCCATTTCGGGCAGCGCCCATCCTAGCGGCCCGGGTTTCGAATCGAATATGACAAGGAGTCTCGCGGGTGCGCCGGTCGTCACAAGCTGAAAGGCGCCCCACTGGACGTAGGCGCCATCGCTGACGTCGGGCCGCTCCCGCTGCGCAAGCTCCAATTCAACGAGGCGATACCCTTCGACTCCGGGCAGAGGAACGACAATTGCGGGCGAAAAACTCATGAGAAGTTGGGCTGCGCCATGTTTGCGAACATCAGCATGTCGATGATCATCGGGGTATCGTCCGTTCATGCTGGACCGGCAGCAACGCCGAGTACCGGCGTCCAGTGTGACTCGCGGCGGGCAACACGGTCTTCTGGCGATTCGGCGTCATACGTCACCCCCTGGGCCGCCGGCAGTTCCGGCGGCAAGCGGGACAGCGCGCGCAGGTTGACCACGGCGTAGCTGCCCTTCGGCGTGGTGATGCGCGCGGCGAGGTAAGTGCCGCAATTCCGGCACAACACGAAATCCGCCGTCTTGAGCGCGAAACGGTAGAGATGGAGGTCGTCCGGCCGGTCGAACCGAAACTCGACCGAGCCCGCGGCATCGGACGTGGTCAGGGCCGCGTGCGTGCGGCAGAACGAGCACTGGCATGCCCGCACCTGCCACTGGGACACCGGCACTGCAGTGCGGTACACGTAAGATATCGCCCCGCAATGGCATGAGCCTTCGTAGGCTCTGCCGGCCATGTGCTGCTCAGTGCTCATGCGACCTACCGCGGCGCCCTCGCGGCAAGGTCCTGTCCCGCGCTCACCTCGTGGCTGTCGCCCTATGCTCCCGGCGCGCGGTAGCTTACGGATTTCTTCGCTGCCTCGTCGATCTGCTCGGGCGTCAGCAGAACCGTCGTCGATACCTGGGCCGCGCCCGTCGCGTTGATCGCCAGGCTCAGCGCGGCGGCAGTCACGACGTCCGGAACGTCGACGATCGCGAAAGCATCCGCGTCCCCCATGGTGTAGTAGAAGCTTTCCAGGCGGCCGCCCAGACCCTCGAGCGTCTTCTGCACTGCTGCACGTCGCGAGGAGCCGCCTTCCTTCATGAGTCCTTTCGTGCCCTCGACCGTATACGATGCCTTCAACATGAACTTAGCCATGTGACCCTCCTACAAGGATGCAACGCACCTGACAAAGAGCTTTCCGTCTCAAACCTGGCCACCTGTGAATTGCCATTCCAAGGTGGCGGACATATTCTCTCACGTGGAGGCGAATCGGGGGCCGCTTCGAGAAACCTCGGCGGCATCGCCTCGCATTCCAGTTACTTCGGTTGACCGGCGCCCCCTTTCGCTACCCGCAGCCATTTGTCGATGTCGCGCCGTATGGTCGCCGCGAACTCCCCAGGGGTGCTGCCCACGGGATCGAGGCCGAGTCCGGAAAGGGCCTGGCGTACGTCAGGCGCCCTGAGCGCCGCGACAATTCCGGCATTCAGCTTGGCGACGACCGCCTTCGGGGTGGCGGCGGGCGCGATCATGCCGTACCAGATCGTGACGTCGTAGCCGGGAACGCCCGCCTCCGAGAGCGTGGGCGTATCCGGCAGGATCGCCGCACGGGCGGGCGTCGTCACTGCGAGCACGCGCAGGCGGCCGCTGCGCACATGGGGCAGCGCCTGGGGCAGGCCGCTGAACGCCATCTGCACGTTCCCCGCCAGCAGGTCGGTGACGAAGACGGCGCCCTTGTAGGGAACCATTACGATCTTCACGCGGGCCATGCTGCTGAAAAGCTCGGCGGCAAGCTGGAGGGCGCTGCCCGGTCCGGCCGTCGCGCAATTGAGCGAGCCGGGCTTTGCCTTCGCGAGATCGATCAACTCCCGCACCGACTTGGCCTCGACCGCGGGATGGACGACGAGCAGGTAGGGCGAGGATATGGCGAGCGACACCGGCGCAAAATCTCGCCGCGGGTCGTACGGCAGTTTGGGATTCACGCTGGGCTGGATCGAAAAGCTGGAGGAGATGAAGAGCAGCGTGTGCCCGTCAGGGGCGGCTTTCGCGGTCATCTCGGTGGCGAGGATGCCGGCGGCCCCGGCGCGGTTGTCGATGACGACCGGTTGCCCCCAGGTATCGGTCAGTTTCCTGCCGAGGATCCGGGCAACGACATCGGAAGCGCCCCCGGGACTGAACCCGACCAGCAGCCGGATCGGCCGCGAAGGGTAGGGAGGCTCAGCAGCACTTGAGATAGCGGTGGCGAGAGCGATTGCCACTGCGACAATAATTTTTGCTGCCCTTCTTGATGCTTCGCTCATGGCACGTCCTTCATCGGGAACGATTTCAGCACTTGCGCGATCAGTCCGAGGCCTTTTGAGTCCGTTTGCAAGAGTAACGGGTGCGAGCGGCATAGGCAATTGCGGTTGGGTGGAGCAGGGCACTCTTCAACCGAAGTTGCCAGCCGTTCCAGATCGGCAATGTCTTGGGGGTTCAGTGGCTCAATTTTCTGGTCCATGCGCAGACGCTCGATTGAACCATCGCTCGCCACGGCTGCGCAGCGCAACAACCGGGGGCTTGGCGCTGTTCCATCGTGGAGTGCCGCTGCTTCGAGTAGCGCCACTGCATTTTCCTGGTCCGCCGACCGAAATTTACGGGCGATGAATTTCTCGACGTCGGCCGGGATCATGATCGATGAAGTCTAACGCCCCGGCTAACGCGCTGCCCGCTTGCGGGCAGTCGTTGCTGAGCCGGTTGTTCAAGTAAGCCGCTGCGCGGCAGCCAAGGTTGCGCATCGCTGTAGCCTCGTGTAGCGCCACACCCGGCGTCCGCAG
>JACQGN010000133.1 GCA_016199545.1 Betaproteobacteria bacterium
CAAGTCCGACAAGCTCCTAGAGATGCCTCATCTGCCGCAGCCTGCCGCGCGTAGTCGCTGTGACGTTCTCTCGCCGCACCCTCTCCTCAAGGAACGGCAGGCGACCTCTCGCGCCGCTCGCCTCGTAATCATCCTGGAGCGTTTGGACGGCAGCGGTGGGGTCGATGCCCAGTTCCCCAACGAGAAAATCGTGTGTCAATCCGAACAGGCGCTCCAGCGCAATTTCATGGGTCTTACCGATGCGCGCGTAGGTCCAGTCGGAAAAGCGCATGAAGTTCGTGAACGGCGCCCCGCCCAGCAGGAGGGCGAGCGCGCGCGGAAAGCGGCCCGAATTGCCGGCGAGTTCCCAGTAACGCGCGAAGCGCGAGAGGCGCTGCATGTCAAAGAACGCGATGCGGTCGGTCGCAAGCACGTTGTACGGGGGATCGGAGTTGTAGCGCATGCCGAACGCCTCGGTGTGGCGCGCGATCGGCGTCCCGCGCAGCCGCTTCAGTATCCCCACCTGGATCTCGTGCGGCGCGAGCGCGTGCAGGCGGTCGAATCCACGCCCGAAGCTCGCGAGGTCCTCTCCCGGCAATCCGGCGATGAGATCGACGTGGATCAGCGCGTTCGAGTGCTGGCGCAGCCACCGGAGATTGGCCTCCGCCCGGGCGTTATCCTGCTTGCGCGAGATCAACGCCTGCACCTCTTCGTTCCAGGTCTGGATGCCGACCTCGAACTGCAGCGTGCCCGCCGGAAAACGCGCGATCGCATCTTTCAGTTTGTCGGGCAGGTGATCGGGAATCACTTCGAAGTGAACGAAGAGTCCATCACCCAGGCGCTCGAGGAAGAATTCCAGTATCGCGCGGCCCGCGCTCACCTTCAGGTTGAAGGTGCGGTCGACGAAGCGGAAGTGGCGCGCCCCGCGGTCGTGGAGGCGCGCAAGCTCTCCGAGGAAGCGTTCCAGATCGAACGGCCACGCGGTCTTGTCGAGCGCGGAGAGACAGAACTCGCATTTGAACGGGCAACCGCGGGAGGCCTCGACGTACAGGAAACGCTTCGCCACGTCCTCGTCGGTATAGAGGCCGTACGGGAAAGCCACCTCGTCAAGATCCGGCTGCTCGCCCGCCAGCACCTTCGCGCGCGGCGCAGTGCCCGCGAGCAACTCGCGGCACAGCCGCCCGAAGCTCAAATCGCCCCACCCCGTGATCACGTAGTCGGCAAGCGCGCAAATGCGCTGCTCGCCTGTCTCGTAGCTCACCTCCGGCCCGCCGAGCACGATGACGACGTCCGGGGCGACGCGTTTCAGCAGCGCCACCGCTTTCGTAGTTTCCTCGGCGTTCCAGATGTAGACGCCAAAACCCACGATGCGCGGACTGCGCGCGAGCAGCGCTTCCACGATGTCCGCCGCGCGCATGCCCAGCACGAACTCCACGATCCCGGTGTCGTTCCGGAGTTCCCCCATGTTGGCCGCGAGGTAGCGCAGGCCCAGCGCCGCGTGGGCGAAGCGCGCGTTGATGGTGGCGAGCACGATGGCAGGCATCATCGTAGTTTAGCGCGGCGACGGCCGCGATACATGCGCGGCCCGCACCCGATGACGTGCCGTGACTTGACGGCCCAAACTGCGCGCGCCTATCCTGCCGTCTGCATCGACGTTCCCTCTCAAGGAGATCGCATGTCCTCAACCTTGCCTGCCACGGATCGCTTCGGCAACCCGGTCGATCCCATCGTGCGCTATGCCCGCGGCGCCATCCTCAAGAGCACGGACGAGGAGGTTGCGCGGATGCTGCGGGCGCGGCATCTCGTCGGCGAGCGCGTCGGCAGGATGGGTGCGGACAGCGTCTACGATCTGTCGGGCATGAACCGCGGCAGCGGGCTGGGTACGGAGGACGTCGCCCACCTGACGAGCCATGTGCCGTTCTTCGAGCGCTTCGAGGGCAACACCGAGCCGCTGGCGTTGAAACACATGGGCGCCGATCCCGGCCAGCACGGTGCACTGATCCTGAATCGCGTATCCGCGGCCAACTTTCTCGCGTTGACGACAGTGCTCCAGCCTGGCGACCGCGTCCTCGCTCTGGCGCCGGCCGGCGGGGTCACGCATCCTTCGGCGGTGCGGCCCATCAGCATGGCGGGCGCCAACTTCACCGAATTTTTTTCCTACGCGGATCTGGAGAACGCGTGGCGCACCGAGGGCGCGCCGCGGCTGCTGCTCATCACGCCGATCAGCGCCTCCAAGCGCCACCTCGATCTCGCGGACTTCAAACGCGCGCTCGCGCTGCCACGCGCGCCGCACACCCTGGTCTTCGTCGATGACGCGCACATGGCCTCACGCGTCGGGTTCTTCGAGGAGCCGCGCACCTTCGAGATCGGCGCCATCGATTTTGCAGTGTGCTCCGCCGACAAGCACGTCGCAGGGCCGCGCGCCGGCGTTTTCGTTGGACGCAAGGACCTGGTGACGACGATCGGATCGCGCGCCTACGAACTCGGCTTCGAGGCGCAGGCCGGGCAATACGTGGGTGTCGCCAACGCGCTGCGGAACTTCGATCCGAGTGTCATCAAACGCGCCGGCGAGCTGGCGAAGCAGTTGGTGGAGGTGCTCGCCGGTCAGTACGGCGCGAAGCGCGCCTACCTCGGCGGACCCGGCGTGTCGATCTCGGGCGACGATGTGCTCGACATCGCCCGCGAGCAGCGCGGAACGAATGAGAAGCCCGCACTGGTCGCGGTCGAGGCGGCGGGACTGGTGGCGATGGAGATGCTGGAGCAGGACGGCATCCTCACCATCGGTGCGGTGTCCATGCCCGGCAGCGCGCCGGTGGTGCGGCTCATGATGTATCCCGACGGCCACAAGCTGGGAGTCGAGCGCATCGCGGCTTCGCTCGAAAACGGGATCGGGCGCCTCGCCGGGGTGCTCGACGACGTGGACGAAGCACGCAGCCAGTTGCTCGGAAACTAGATCGGCCGGCCGTTTAAGAGCGTGATCCAGCCGCGCGCGATGCGGTAGAGTACCCACAACCCGAGCAACAGCAGCAGCGGCACGCCGATCAGCGCGCCGATGACGGTATAGACGAGGATCACGGCGATCAACGCCCACAGCACCGCGTACCAGAACGTGCGGATCTGCCAGCCGAAGTGCGAGTCGAGGATGGTGCCGCGGGTGTCGCTGCGCTTCACATAGTTGATGATCACCGCGATGATCGACGGCCAGCCGGTGAGAAACGCGGTCACGATGAACGCGGGACCCAGCACCCCCATTACCGCGCTGAAGGCATGCAAGCCGTAGATGACGTGCGTGAGCCGCACCATGCTCTCGGGCGGCGCCATGGCCTGCGTGACGGCATCGATGTCGGCCACGCTCATTCCCCGCGTTCCAGCAATTCACGCACGAGCGCGCCCCACTCGGTCGCGAGCCGGGTGGTCGGACGCGTGCGGGCCGCGCGCTGGTACCAGTAATCGGCATTGGACAAATCGCCTTCCTTGCGGTGCAGGTAGGCGTGAACCGCTGCCGCCATGCGGCCCCCTTCCTTCTGCGCGAGCGCATGCGCGCGCGCCCAGTCGCCGTGCGCGTCGTGCCACAGCGCCTGCAGCAATCCGCCCACACCGCGCGGCGGCGCCTTGCCGGTGAGCGTGCTCTCGAATTGTTCCAGGTCCATGCGGCGCATTCTCGACCAGAAGGGCCGACTTGTCACCTGCCTCATCGATCGTTGCGCAACTAAGTTACAGCCTCATTGCGCCACGAATCCTCCCTCCCTCGCATCAGCGGGGGAGGGGCCGGGGGGTGGGGGCCGAGCGCGTAATGTTCCTCGGTACGGATGAGGAGGCGCGATTACCATCAGAATCGGCGTGGCGGCCAGGAGACCGCGATTTCTGGTACGCTTGGGACTTCCCTGAATCCAGCATACGGGTAGACCCATGGCTCAACATCCGGAAGAACGCGTGTCAGAGGCAAAGATGGACGCGG
>JACQGN010000140.1 GCA_016199545.1 Betaproteobacteria bacterium
ACAGGCTGCTATAAGCAAAACCGGCTGACCATTCCGAAGAAAAACCACCAGAAGCTGCCGGCATGAGGAAAAACAGGCGTGAATTCATCTATCCGCCATCCTTTCTTGCGTCGTGTCCAGCGCCGGTTTTGCATAAGGAGTTTGTCGGGGCCAAGTCCGACAAACTCCTAGCCCGAATTCAGGTTACACCGATTTATCCTCAGCGGATTTGCACCAGCTGGACCAGCCGCAGACGCGTTGCCTTCCGCCAGTTCACATCGGGAGAAGAAGTCATTCCACCCGAGGAAGTGGCTCATCGCCAGGGCTCAGCGAATCAGCAGTCGCAGGAGCGTGAGCACCACGAGGACCCCGGGAACGGCGCAGGCGGCGAACACGATGGTATACCGTGGGAGTGGCCTACTCACGATGGCAGGGGCGAAATACGTAGATCACGGTAATGCGGCGCTCATGAAAAACCGCCTCACCCGGCCGGGCTCTGCCGTCGGTATCGACGCAGAAACCGAGGACACCCGGCACCATCAGATTGAGATCGCGAAGTCGCGGCTGGCCCACTCGTTCCGCAAGATCGGCCAGGCTCGACCCGATGCCGATCGCGCCTGCGAGCCAACCGCGGTAGCCTCCATGAACCGAGATCTGCGTAATCAGCCCCTCTTCCGTCCACAGGTCAACGGCGGGGCACGTATAATGAATCATTCCGGCGGGAAGCGGAAAACCCGCTTCTTCCGGTGACACCTGCCGCCAGGCGCCTGGCGCGGGCGCGAAGGGCGCGCCAAGGCGCAGGCCGGCTGCTCCAACCGCGGGAATGATCGGCGCATCGATGTCGAGTACGACATCAGGCGGAATTGCGTCATTGCGCCGCAGCGAAGGCAGGGGTCGCTCCAGGATCGGAAGACTCGTCATGCGCTTCCCGGCGTCGAGGGGTCACCCAGATCCTCGGCGGCGAGGCGCGAGAGTTCACCCTTGTCGAGCGTCTCGGGTTTTCCGGCTCGCATGAGGCGGCTCGCCTGCGCCTTGTAGGCGCCTTCGAGCATTCCCCGGACGCTGCGCGCATTGCCGAAGTTGCGCCCCTCCGTCGCGCGCAAGGCGGCGATGACCGACGGCAGCTTCTTCGCTGCGCTTTCGTCGAGTTGATAGCCATTCTGCGCGACAAAGTCGTGTGCGATCTTTGCGAGTTCCTCGTCCGTGTAATCTTCGAACACGAGCGTACGCGAGACACGCGAACGCAGGCCTGGATTGGTGTCGAGGAACCCCTCCATCGGCGCCGGGTACCCGGCGAGCACCACCGCGAAACTGTCGCGTTGATCGTCCATGAGCTTCACCAGCGAATTGATCGCCTCCTGGCCGTAGGAATCGCCACCGCGTATGTCCTGCGACAGTGCGTACGCTTCGTCCACGAAGAGCACGCCCCCCAACGCTGCTTCCACCCGCTCGCGTGTCTTGATCGCCGTCTGCCCGAGGTATTCACCGACCAGCGCGCTGCGGTCGGCTTCGATCAGATGACCCGTGGGCAGGATTTCAAGCTCGCGGTAGATGGCGCCCAGCAACCGCGCCACCGTTGTCTTGCCGGTACCCGGATTGCCGGTGAACACCATGTGCAGGCCCACGTCCTGGCTCGCGGCGCCCTCTCCCCGCAGGCGGCGGATGCTGTAGTAGTCCGCAATTTCGCGTATCGCGCGCTTCACGCCTGCCAGTCCGTGCAGCGCCTCCAGACGCTCCATGGGGCTCCTCGCATCCTGCACCGGTTTGTCGCCTGCGGGCGCCGGAACGTAGTCCTCGGGATCCTCGGTCAAGTCCGCGGTGACGAAGGTGTTGAGCTCCTCCTGGGTGAGGGCCTTCAGATCGCGCATGCTCAAGCGCGCGCTCTGCTGGGCTAGCGCCCGCTCGAACAGATTGCGCACCTCGCGCGCGTTGCCGAAATAGCGGCCTTTGCGGCGCTTCATGATCTCGGCGATCGCGAGCTGGCGATTGTCGGGTGAAACCAGTATGCCGGACTTCCTGCACATGTCATCGAAGATGGCGGCCAGCTCCGCCTGGGTGAAGTCCTCGAAGAACAAATGGTTGGGGACGCGGCTCTTCAACCCGGGATTGAGATGCAGGAACTCGCGCATCTCGTCGGTGTAGCCGGCGAGAATCACGATCAGGTCTTCGCGCATGTCCTCCATCATCTTCAACATCGTGTCGATCGCCTCCTGCCCGAATGCGTCGTCCTTGGCGTGCTTCAGGCTGTACGCCTCGTCGATGAAGAGCACGCCGCCCTTGGCGCTCTCCACGACTTTTCCGGTCTTGACCGCGGTCTGGCCGGCGTACTCGGCGACGAGTTCCTGCCGCGAAACCTCCACCAGGTGGCCTTTGCTGAGGATGCCGAGCTTGCGGATTTCCTGCGCGTAATAGCGCGCAAAAGTGGTCTTGCCGGTGCCGGGGCTTCCGGAAAATACCGCGTGGAGCGTCACCTGGTGCGCGGGCAGGCCGCGCGTGCGGCGCTCCGCGTTGACCCTGGCGAGCGCGATCACCTGCGCGATCCCCGCCTTTGCGGCCTTCTGGCCGACCAGCGCATTGAGATCGATTTCCTTGACTGGAGCCCGTGGCGGGGGCGAAGGCTGCGCGGGCTCAAATTCGTTCTGCTGCTGCGGCGGACGGATGGACGTGGCGCGAGGCACGGGTGCCTGCGTACCGGTGTCGGCGCGAAAATGCCGTGCCACCTGTTGCGCGATCTCGGCGCCCCAGATGCTGCGCAAGAGGCCAACGTCGGTCTGGGTCACCTGGGATGATCCGGCTCGTGCACCGGTACCGCGCTGCGCCTCCGTGAGCATCATCACGATTCCGTGATGTCCGCGCGCCAGCGCGTAGTCGGCCGCGGAACGCCCCTGGCGGTCGCGGTGCACGGGATTTGCGCCGAATTCGAGCAGGAGCGCCACGAACTCGGTGCGACCGGTGGTGGCGCAGTAACCGAGCGGGGTGTAATCCTCGATCACCATCGCATCCGGATCCGAGCCGGCGAGCAACAGGCGCCGCGCCTGCGCCAGATCGTCGCGTTCGATCGCGTCACTGAGCGTTTCCGACATGAGAACTCCAGGTCACGCCCATCCCCACGGCCCGCCGCGCAGTGGTTACGTGCCGGTTGTTTTGTCGTATTATGCTACGGCATTCCGCACCGCGCCGCGAGGAGCGGACTGGGACTGCCGGGCGGCCTGCCGGAGGGAGTGCCGCCCGTCCTGTCGACATCGGCCACGAGGCGACTTTACGGGAGTCAGTTCATGAGAACTCACTTTGCTGCGCTGCTGCTGAGCGGCGCGATGGCAGTGCCCGGCTCAATTCTTGCTGCGGCCAAGTTCGTCGACGCGCCTCCGCTCACCCAGGTTGCCAAAAGCGCGGTGGCCGCGTGCCCGGCGCACGATGTGCTGCCCCTGCCGCTCATCACCTGGGGCGGCGATATCGCCACGATCTACGCCAATGGCAATCAGGTCGAAACCGCGCGCAACAGTCTCTTTGCCAGATCCAACCTGAAGGTCCGGCTCGCGCGAGAGGACGTACTCTCGCGCCAGCTCGACAACTACCTCGCGTGCCGCTCGCCGTTCCTGCGGGGAACCATGGGGATGCTCGGCCAGGTCGCGGAAGTGACCGATCGAGATCCGCGCACCAAGATGGTCGTCATCTACCAGCTCACCTGGTCGGCGGGTGGTGATGCGCTGGTGGTCAAAGGCAATGTCCGCCGGCCGCAGGAGCTGCGCGGGAAGAGCATCGCGCTGCAAGCGTACGGGCCGCACGTCGACTACCTCGCGAAAGTGCTGCGTGACGCCGGCATGTCGTTAAAGGACGTGAAACTACGATGGGTGAAGGACCTCACCGGCACGCAGGAATCACCTCGCGCGGCGTTCGCTCAGGCCGACATCGACGCGGCGATGGTCATCATCCCGGATGCGCTCGCGCTCACCTCCGGAGGCAAGGTCGGGACCGGCGCCGAGGATTCGGTGAAAGGCGCGCGCATCCTGCTTTCGACCAAGACCGCCAACCGCATCATTTCCGACGTGTACGCGGTGCGCTCGGATTTCTTCCAGGCGCACCGCCCGCGCATCGAATCCCTGGTGCGCACCCTGATGCTGGCCGAAGAACAGCTTGCCGCCCTCGTGAAAAAGAAAGGCACGCCCGAGTACCGCGCGATGATTTCCGCGGCAGCCAAACTGCTGCTCGACAGCGCCGACGCAGTGCAGGACACCGAGGGCATGTATGCCGATGCGAATTTCGCCGGTTGGCGCGGCAACGTCGCATTTTTCGGCGATCCGAAGAACCCCCGCCGCTTCGATGCGCTGGGCACCGAAATCGACGAAGCGCTGGTCGCGGCCGGCCTGCGCACCAAACCGACCCCCTACGCCCACGCGCGCTGGGACTACAACGCTTTCAAGGCGGGCCTCGCCAACACGGCGGGCGTGGAAGCGCCGCGATTCGACGCGCCGGCCGTGAGCCAGGTGGTCACGCGGCGGGCACAGAAGGACCAGCTCGGCGAAGGCCAGCTTTTCAATTTTGCAGTGCAGTTCAAGCCCAACCAGAACAGCTTCTTGGCGGGGCAGTACGGCAAGGAGTTCGACCGCGCGATCAATCTCGCCGCGACCTACGGCGGCGCGGTGATTACCGTCGAGGGCCACGCCGATCCGCTCGCCTACGTGCGCACCAAGAAACAGGGGGAAACCGAACTGGTCCTGAGCCGCATACGCCAGTCCGCCAAGAATCTTAGCCTGACGCGGGCCAACGCGGTGCGCGACAGTGTAGTCGCATACGCGAAACAGAAGGGCATACGCCTCGATCCTTCGCAGTTCGCGGTGGTCGGGCACGGCATCGACCGTCCGAGGAACGGCATGTGCGGCACCGACCCCTGCGCTCCGGCGACTGAAGCGCAATGGCTCGCCAACATGCGCGTCGAATTCCGCATCATCCAGGTGGAGGCAGAGGAAAATGTCTTCAAACCCAACTAGGAATCTGTCGGTCTTCGTGGCGACACATTCCTAACGTAAGACCGGCGCGAAATATGCAACACGACGGTGTGAACGGGACTTTCGTCTCGCCTTGGTACGCCACCGCAAATTGAAAGGGAGGCGTCTGATGCAGCCTTATTTCATCACTTTGAGCGGCCCTGCTTTTTGCGGCTCGCTGCGCCGCGCACTAGGGCTTGCGGCGAGTGTCCTGATCGTCGCCAGCGTGGAAGTCGCTGCCGCGGGACTGCAGTGGCCCCCGTCCGGCAAGGTCGACCGGATGGCGCCTGACCCCGTCACCCGCAATTTCTACGTGGTGCTGGACGGTTCGGGCAGCATGAACGAGCGCGCGTGCAGGGGCGACGGCAGGAAGATCGACCAGGCCAAGGCCGCGCTCGAAGTCTTCTCGAAGGCGGTGCCGCGCAACGTCAATCTCGGCCTGCTGGTATTCGACAGGCGCGGCGTATCCGAACGCGTGGCGCTCGCCACCGACAACCGCCAGGCATTCATGCAGCAGGTGCTGGCGACCAATCCCTCGGGAGGCACGCCGTTGCGCGGCGCGATAGCGCTCGCACGCCTGCGTCTGGAAGAACAGGGGCGCCGCCAGCTCGGCTACGGCGAATACAACCTGGTGGTGGTCACCGACGGCGAAGCGAGCTCGGGTCAGGACCCGCGGCAGGAAGTGAACGACATGCTGGCCCGCTCGCCCATCATCGTTCACACCATCGGCTTCTGCATCAGCTCCAATCACTCGTTGAACCAGGCGGGGCGGACCGTGTACAAGGCGGCCAATGACCGCGCGGATCTCGAGCGCGGGCTCGAGGCGGCGCTCGCCGAGGCTCCCAAATTCACGGCCGACCGGTTCACCGGCACTCGATGAACCCGAACGTCAAGGCTTTCATCGCGATACTTGCACTCGGCGTCATCCTGCTCATCGGCGGATACTTCGCCCGCAACTGGTTCGCCGAGCGAGCCGAGCGCAGTACTTCGGACGCAAGCGGCGTGACCAGGACTCTGAAGATAGGCGTGGACAACTGGGTGGGTTACCTGCCCCTGTGCAGCAAGGAACTGAGGACGCGCATGCACGGCGCCGGTGTGCGCGTGCAATGCAACGATGACAGCGCGGATTACCCCGCGCGCATGAAGCGCCTGCGCCAGGGTGAACTCGAGTTCGCCGTGACCACCGTCGACGCCTTTCTGCTGCATGGCGGCAAGGAAAAGTTCCCGGGTTCCATCATCATGGTGATAGACGAGTCGAGCGGCGGCGACGCGCTCGTCGCGCGCAAGGATCGCCTCGCGAGCCTCGACGATCTCAAGACCAAGACCGACTACAAGATCGCTTTCACCGCCGGCTCTCCCAGCGAGCATCTGCTCAAGTCGGTCGCGGTGCACTTCGACGTTCCGCCGCTCCGCAACCGCCAGGGCGCGTGGCGCGTCGCCGTGAAGGATTCGGCGGAGGCGCTCAAGCAGTTGCGCGAGCGCAAAGTGGATGCCGCCGTGCTGTGGGAACCCGATGTATCGCGGGCGCTGGGCGAAGCCGGCGTGCACCGCATACTCGGCACGGAGAACACGCGCCGGCTCATCGTCGACGTGCTGACCGTCAACCGCGATTTCTCGCGCGCCGATCCCGAGGTCGTGAAGCTCCTGCTGTCGAATTACTTCCGCGTGCTCAGGCATTTCCGGGACAACCCGGATGCGCTCGCAGCCGAGGTGAAAAGCGCAACCCGCATGAATGACCAGCAGGTGGCGGCGATGCTCAAGGGCGTGCGCTGGATGACGCTCGCCGACAACGGGCGCGACTGGTTCGGCATCGGCGCCAGCGGACGTTCGGGCGCCGAGGCGCTGATCGAAACGCTGGAAGCGACAGCGCAAATCCTGGTCGACAGCGGCGACTTCCGCGAGAACCCCATGCCCGAGCGCGATCCCTACCGGCTGCAGCACCGCCTGTATATCGAGGAACTCTACACCACCGGACTGGCAGGGGCCGATGCGGCGCCGGGACAGGCGTCCGGCCCGCGCACCTTTGCCGCGTTGAGCGACGCGCAGTGGGACAAGCTCACCGAAGTGGGAACGCTGAAGGTGAGGCCCATCACCTTCCAGAGCGGCACCTCGGAGCTGAGCCACGACGGCAAGGTTGAACTCGACAATGCGGCGCAGAACCTGGCGCATTACCCGAACTTCCGGGTCGTGGTGCGCGGCCACACCGGAACGCGCGGGGACCCGGCGTCCAATCGCGAGCTGTCGATCGAGCGCGCCGACGCGGTGAAACGCTATCTCGCGGTCACCCACAACATTGACGAGGCTCGCCTGCGCGCGGTGGGCTACGGCGGCGAGCGGCCGCTGAAGCAGGCGGATGGCGAGAGCGACCGGGCGTATCAGTACCGCCTGCCGCGGGTCGAACTTTACCTGGCATCCGAAGCTTACTGATGGCCGAGAAACCGGGCAATATCAAGCGCGTGGTGCTCTCGCGGACGCTCCAGCACCCGATGACGCTGTACCCCACGGCGATCGGCGTGCTCGGGGCAGTCGGAATCGGGCTCTTCGGGCCGGTCACGGTGGCGGTCGCCGCAGCGGTGGCCGGGCTGGGAGTCGGCCTTGGCCATCTCGCCACCCAGGTGCTCATGCGGCCGGATTCGGTGGCGGCGCAGCACTTCCGGGAACTGCACGAGCAGTTGAGCGCCAAGCGCGCCGAGATGCTTGCGGACCTCGAGGCGCGGGTGAAAAAAGGCGCGGAGCTCGAAGGATGCAGGGGCTACGGGGATCAGGCGTTCAAGCAGCTCGACATGGTGCAGAAGCGCTTCGAGACCATGCAGACGCTTCTCGCATCGAAGTTCGAACCCACCGAGCTCACCTACAGCCGCTACTACGTCGCCGGTGAACAGGCGTTTCTCGCGGTGCTCGACACGCTCGACAGCATCGTGTCCCGGATGCACAGCGCATGCGCGATAGACCCGAAGTATTACGACGAGCGCGTGAACGCGACGCGCAGGCAGAAGGCAGTGGCGCCGGCCGACGAGGAGGAGCTGCGCACGCTCAAGGAACGCATGGCGCTGCGCAGCTCCCAGCTCGACGCGGTCAACACGCTGCTCACGTTCAACGAGAATGCCATCACCGAGTTCGACCGCGTGAACGCGGCGATCGCGGCGGTCAAGGGAGCGAAAGCGCAGACCTCCGTGGATCTCGACAGCGCGATGCGCGAACTCGAAACGCTCGCGCAGCGGGCGCAGAAACTTTCAGGTTAAGAGGGGCCGCATGGGCCCGTTGCAGTTAACCCCACACCAGACGAGGACACGACATGCGCAAGCTCATATCCCTGCTCTCCCTGATCGCCGCGGTCGCGACGCCGGCCGCATTCGCCCAGTCCGCCCCGGGCAAGATCTATGACGTCTGCTGGTCGCACTACACCGGATGGGAACCGTGGGCCTACGCCGACGAAAAAGGCCTGCTGAAGAAGTGGGGCGCCAAGTACGGAATCGGCATCCGCCTGACACTCGTCAACGACTACGTCGAGTCGGTCAATCTGTACACCGCAGGCAAGTACCAGGCGTGCGCCATGACCAACATGGACGCGCTCACCATTCCCGCCGTCGGCGGCGTGGACAGCACGGCGCTCATCGTCGGCGACTTCTCGAACGGCAACGACGGCATCGTGATCAAAAACGGGAAGACGGTGAAGGACCTGAAGGGAAAGAAAGTGAAACTGGTGCAACTTTCGGTTTCGCACTATCTCCTATCGCGCGCGCTGACCATGAACGGCATGACGGAGAAGGACGTGACGCTGGTCAACACCAGCGACGCCGATATCGGTGCGCTGTTTCTCGCCGAGAAAACCGGCGCGGCCGTCACCTGGAACCCGATACTGCTCAAGGTGCGCAACGGCAAGGGCGTGTCGATGGTGTTCGACTCGTCCAAGACTCCCGGCGAGATCATCGACATGATGGTGATCCGCACCGACGCACCCGACGCGCTGAAGAAGGCGTTGACCGGCGCGTGGTACGAAACCATGGCCGCCATGTCCGGCTCCGGGAAACCGGCAAAGGACGCGATTGCGTTAATGGCCGCGAAAGCGGGCGGCACGGTCGCCGAATTCGAGGCGCAACTCAAAGCTACCGCGATGTTCTACAAGGCCGCCGAGGCGGCGAAGTTCACGAAGAGCCCGAAACTCAAGGAAACCATGGAGTTCGTGCGCACCTTCTCGTTCGACAAGGGCCTGTTCGGGCAGGGTGCCCGCACCAAGGACGCGGTGGGCATCGGCTTCCCCGATGGCAGCACGCTCGGCAATCCGAAGAACGTGAAACTGCGTTTTGACGCCACCTACATGCAGCTCGCCGCCGACGGAAAACTGTAAGCGATGCGGCTGCCCGGCTTTTTCGGCGTACACGCCTCCCCTTCCCCGCGCATGCGGTGGGTGCTGGCGCTGGCGCCGTTCGTCCTGCTTGTCGCCGTGTATCTCACGGCTTCGCACTTCCGCCTCGAGGACAACCCCGACGACAAGATTCTCCCGTCGGTCGGGCAGATGGTGGACGCCGTGGACCGGCTCGCCTTCACGCGGGACGAGCGCAGCGGCGAGTTCGTCATGCTGCACGACACGCTCTCGAGTCTGCAGCGTCTCGCCATAGGCATCGGCCTCTCCGCGGTGGTGGGTCTGCTGCTCGGCATGAACATGGCGCTCTTCCCCGGCATGGGGATCACGCTGATCGCCATGGTCACCTTCATCTCGATCATCCCGCCGCTCGCCATCCTGCCGATCATCTTCATCAGCTTCGGCGTCGATGAGCTCGCCAAGGTGATGCTGATCTTCCTCGGCACGTTTCCCCTCATCACCCGGGACATCTACGGATCGGTCAAGGCCATGCCGCAGGAACAGTTGACCAAAGCCCTTACGCTTGGCGCACGGGAACTGCAGCTCGTCTACCGGGTGGTGCTGCCGCAGGTCATGCCGCGGCTGATCGAGACGGTGAGACTCTCACTCGGAGGCGGATGGCTGTTCCTGATCGCGGCCGAGGCCATCGCGTCGATCGACGGTCTCGGTTATCGCATCTTCCTGGTGCGGCGCTATCTTGCGATGGACGTGATCATCCCGTACGTGCTGTGGATCACGTTTCTCGGGTTTTTCATGGACTGGTCCCTGAGACAGATATTGCAACGGCGCTACCGCTGGTATCGAAGCTGATGTCCGCCGCGAACGACAAGTCCACCGCGCCGCGCCTGCACATCGAGAATGTGTACAAGCGCTACGGCGGGCGTACGGTGCTCGACAACATCGATCTGTCGGTCACGAAAGGCGAGCTGTGCATCGTCGTCGGACCGAGCGGCTGCGGGAAATCCACGCTGCTGCGCATTGTCGTGGGCCAGGAGCAGGCAAGCGCCGGAGACGTCATGATCGATGGCGAGCCGGTCGCACTGCCCGACGCGAGCCGGGGCATTGTCTACCAGAAGTATTCCCTGTACCCCCATCTCACGGCGCTGGAGAACGTGCTGCTGGGCAAAATGCTCGAGTACCCCTTCTACCGCCGCCGCTCGGCGGTCGAGGCGCACCGCGACGAAGCGATGGAACTCCTGAAGCGCGCGCGCATTGCCGAGCACGCCGACAAGTATCCGAACGAGCTCTCGGGCGGCATGCAGCAGCGTGTCGCGATCGCGCAGACGCTCATCAAGCGGCCGCGGATCGTGCTGATGGACGAGCCGTTCGGCGCGCTCGACGCCGGCGTGCGCGAGGACATGCAGGTGCTGCTGCTGGAGCTGTGGGAGGCATACGGCATGACCGTGTTCTTCGTCACCCACGATCTCGAGGAAGCGGTTTACCTCGGCACCCGCGTGCTGGTGCTGTCGCAGTACTACACCGACGACCGCGGCCCGGCCGCGGGCCCCGCCCGCGGGGCGAAAATCGTGGCCGACCACGCGCTGCCCCGCCGCGCCATGCCGACCGTGGCCAAGTCGGCGCCCGAATTCACTGAACTGGTGATGCAGATCCGGCACGAGGGCTTCGACCCGGCCTACCTGCGACACGTGCGTGACTTCAACCTGGAGCATCCCGACGCATTCCAGACCCTGACGCCGGAAGAGGACGGCCGCGCTACCCGTCCCGACTCTTCAGCCCCCTCTCCCACCGGGAGCGCCTCGCTAGCCCCCTTTCCCTCGGGGAGCGACTCTTCTACTCCCTCTCCCCCTGGGAGAAATGCCTCGTCTCCCTCTCCCCCCGGGAGAGACCCTTCACCCCCCTCTCCCCCCGGGAGAGGGTTGGGGTGAGGGAGATTTTTTTCTGATGCCATCCAATTAAAGGAGGGAACATGAGCAACGGAACCCCAACGGCGCAGGCCGCCACCGCCCCGCTCCAGGTCGCAACCATGGAGGAAATCAAGCGCGATCTCGGCACCGCCGCCTCTGCCGCGGCGCCCAGCACCGCCGAAGACCGTGAACTCGACGGCAAAGCCGACCAGTTCGTGAGCGCATTGCTCGCCATCGATCCCAAGGACTTCAAGGCGCGCAAGGATTACGCGACCGCCGCCGAGAGCATGGGCATCGAGCTGCAGAAGCAGGCCGCGAAGAAAAGCGAAATCCTCAAGCAGCAGATCGGCAAGATCGCCAAGGACGAGGGCGACGGCGGCGAAGTCGCGAATTCCCTCGTCGATCTGAAGCTGCAGGTCGAGGATCTCGATCCCGCCCGCTTCGATCTCGACGCGGGCTGGTTCTCGCGGATGGTGGGTCTGCTGCCGGGCGTCGGCACGCCGCTCAAGCGCTACTTCACCAAGTACGAGAGCGCGCAGACCGTGATCGCGGCAATCGTGCGCTCGCTCGAAATCGGCCGCGACCAGTTGAACCGGGACAACGTCAACCTGGTCGACGACCAGAAGGCCATGCACGAGCTTACCCTGAAGCTGGAAAAGGCGGTCAAGCTGGCGATGCGGATCGACCAGAAGCTCGACGCCAAGGTCAAGGAGATGACTCCGGGCTCGGAACAGCACAAGTTCGTGAGCGAAGAGCTGCTGTTCCCGCTGCGCCAGCGCATCATCGATCTCCAGCAGCAACTCGTGGTCAACCAGCAGGGGGTGCTCGTAACCGAGGCCATCATCCGCAACAACAAGGAACTGGTGCGCGGCGTCAACCGCACCCTGCACGTGACGGTGTCGGCGTTGAACGTCGGCGCCTCCCTTGCCATCGCGCTTGCGAATCAAAAGAACGTGCTGGAGAAAGTCGAGTCGGTCAACAAGACCACGGGCGACCTCATCGCCGGCACCGCCGAGCGCCTGAAAACCCAGGGCGCGCAGATTCACAAGCAGGCGAGTTCATCGATGATCGAGATCGACAAGCTGAAGCAGGCCTTCGCCGACATCAAGATCGCGATGGACGACATCGCCACCTTCCGCAACAATGCCCTGCCGCAGATGGCCGAAAGCGTCCTCGAACTCGACCGCATCTCCACCGAAGCCACGGCCCAGATCGAAAAGATGAACCGCGGCAACCTGATGCGGCCCGGCGTCACCATCGACGTCAGCTAGTCTCCGTCGTTCTTGGACTCGTCGAAGAAGATGAGCTTCATGTTTGAGCCCTCGGCGGTAGGGACACCGGTTACCTCACCGGTAAGCACCGCAGTCACGGCCGGCCCCGTGCCCTTGTACGGAACGTGCGGCATGCGAATAACGTCGCCGTTAACCGGCCGCCGGCGCGCGAAGCGCGACGGGAACCCGCCAGCAACGCTGGTGGGCGGTCCGGTTCAACGGCTTGTTAGGCACCGGCTGGCCTACGCGCGACAACGATGATTGTTCTACCGAGCAGCATCTTCACGCTGTTTAGGGTCTCAACGATTTTCGAGTTGCTTTTGTCGACAGTCTTGTATCGGCGGATTTCTCGTTGCTTGGCAAGAAACCCAAACGACGCGATGAAGGGCCACAAGACCAACAGCTTGAGCATGGCCGAACGCTGTGGCTTGTCAATTTCAAGCTGGCTCAAGGAAAATCCGGACTCTGCGAGCGCATGCGCCAGATAGAAGTAGGAGACAGGGGTGATGTGGCCGACGGTTGAATAGCTCTCAGCTCTCCCCACGGGAAGCGGCCCGAACAGATTCCAGAATCCGAAGGAGAGAAACCGCAGCCGTGAGTTCAGGTTCAAGACGTTGGGCGTCGTGAAAATGGCGGCTCCGCCAGGTTTTGTTACGCGAAAAACCTCCCGCACCAATCTCCGATAGTTCTCCAGGTGCTCAACAACTTCGGTGCATGTAACAAGATCAAAAGTTTCGGCCGAGTAGGGAAGAACATCCTCGTTCAGGTTTGCAACATCAACTTTTTGGCCCGGAACTTTCATCAGCGAATCAGTGTAGTCGCAGGCGTGGGTTTCCACGCTTGGGTGGGTTTGCCGGATCAGCGCGATGAGAACGCCGGTACCCGACCCAACGTCTAGATACCTCCCCCCTTGGGCGGGCACGAGCCCACCAGAGAGGTCAACGACCTTCCCGAGAATTCGATCAGTGGATAGTTCCATGGGGGAATAATGTCGGTGCGGTGATTCCGGTGCCTCAGCGGTAGGGACGCCGGTTACCCGGCGCCCCCCGCACAGACCCCGGCGTGCAGTTTTCCCGCACCGGGTTCCTCGGTCGTACTCGCTTGTGCGCAAGGCGGGACCTTCATGCAAACACCCTCTGGCGTCGGATCTCTGTGATCCGGGGCCTGGCTACTCCCACCTGGTCCAGCAACTGATCGAACGTCTTCAGGTTGTAGCTCCTTCACTTGCCGCCTCGCCGGTTGAGCCATTTGAAAGCGCATGCCATGGCCCAGCGGAAAAGGCGAACTGCGCCCAGCCACTTGCGATTTGCTTCGCCTTGGCCAGCCAGCGGGCCACGGTGCGCTCCGA
>JACQGN010000141.1 GCA_016199545.1 Betaproteobacteria bacterium
TGTTTCGAGGCATTACTTTCAGTACGGCAGCTCAGGCGATGTCGGGCACCGGGTGATAGGTCATACCTAGCGGTGAATCTGCACCGAACCGGACATTCAAACGCTGCGCATCGCCGCGACGCCGGCTGGTGGTGGCGCCACGCCCCGGGGGAATCTATACTTGCACGCTTCCTTCTCCGATGCGGGTGCGAATCGCGGGCGCCTTCGGTGCGAGGGAAATGGATTCCAACATGCGGAGTTTTCAACGGTGACGAACGAAGCCAAACCACGTGTCTACGATGTCCTTGCGAAGGCCTTCATCCAGGAGGGCGTGAGCACCTGCTTTACGTTGATGGGCGATGCGAACATGAACTGGGCGGCGCGCTTGCGCCAGCAGGGATGCCGCATGGTCTTTGTCAGGCACGAGCATTGCGCCGTCGCGGCCGCGATGGCCTACGCGCGCAAGACCTCGGAGGTGGGCGTTGCAACGGTCACCTGCGGGCCCGGCGTCACGCAATTGATTACGGCGCTTCCGGCAGCCGTGCGCGCCCACCTGCCGCTGGTGGTGTTTGGCGGAGAGGCGCCGTTGAGGAGCAGCTGGTACAACCAAGGGATCGATCAGGCGCCGATCGTCAAAGCGACGGGCGCCGACTATCATCCCCTGCACCTGCCCGAGCGCATGCCGATCGGGATTCGCGACGCGTTCCTGCAGGCACGCCGCGAACGGCGCCCGGTGGTGCTCGGCATTCCGTTCGATCTGCAGGACCGGCCCTGGGACGGGCCGGAGAAACTTCCCACGCCCTCGGAGCAGTTGCTGCCGCGCCCCTCGCCGATTCCACCGCATCCGGATGACGTCGCGAAGGCCGCAAAACTCGTTGCAGAGGCCGAGCGCGTGGTCGTGTTCGCCGGCCTAGGCGCGGTCCAAGCGAAGGCGGGGCCGGCGTGCCGGGCGCTGGCCGCGAAGACCGGTGGACTGCTGACCACGACGCTGCCTGCAAGAGGACTGTTCCACGACGATCTGTACTGCATCGGCATCACGGGCAGCTTCTCGACCGAGGTCGGGCTCGAGTACCTGGCGCAGGCAGACCTGGTCATCGCGGTTGGCCACTCCCTCTCCTACTTTGCCGGCGGTGGTGGCCAGCTCTTTCGGAATGCCAAGATGCTGCACGTCGACATCGATCCCCGGGCGATCCGTCAGGGGCAGGAAGTGGCGCGCCACCACCTGCGCGCCGATGCGCGGCTGGGCGTGGAAGCGCTGACGGCGGCATTGCCCGCGCGCAGCACGACGTGGCGCACCGAGGCGATGGCGGCGCGGATCCGCGATTCGAAGCCCGACAGCATGGTGTTCGAGATCGAGCCGGGGCTGCTCGACCCGCGCGATGCAGTCGAAGCGCTCGAGCAAGCGCTGCCGGGCGACTGGGAGCTCGTCAACTCCTCGGGCCACTGCTCGTGGTTCTTCGCGCAGATGCCGTCGCGCCCGAATGAGCGGTTCCTCACGATCCGCGAGTTCGGTGCGATCGGCAACGGCATTTCCTTCGCGATGGGGGTGGCGGCCGCGCGCCCGGATCGAACGGTGGTGCTGTTCGATGGCGACGGCAGCCTGATGATGCACATTCAGGAGCTCGAGACCATCAAGCGCCACAAGTTGAACATCCTGATCATCGTGATGAACGACGGCGCTTATGGTTCCGAAGTGCACAAGCTCCGCTCGGAGGAGCTGCCCGAGGACGGCTCGGTGTTCGGCCGCCCCGATTTCGCGGCAATCGCGCGCGGCTTCGGGCTTGGAGGAAAGACCTTCAAGAGCCTGGATGGCCTGCCGAAGCTGGTCGAAGAGTTCGCGAAGAGCGGCGGCGCCGCGGTCTGGGACTTCCACGTCTCGGACAAGGTTCTGTCGCCGACGATCCGGCGCGCCCATCCTCCTGGAAAACACGCGAAGGCGTGAGCCAAAAAATTCCGGGGTCAACAATTCCGAGGTCGGAGTGACTTTCCTGAGCGACCAGGATGGGCGTGAAATGGTACTCCGACCCTGCGGTCTCCCGGCGCCCGCCTGCCCGCCGCGTGCCGTGCCGTAAAGGGTCGCCTGGCGACTCGCGATCTAGATTCGTCATGTCACCGTAGCGCTCTCGCGGAATACCCTCAACCCCTCGGCCTGCTTGGGAATGCCGGCGAGCTTGCTCAGCCCAAGCCACTCTCTTGCGCGCTGCACGAGCTTTCGGTCTCCGCGAATGCTCAGTCTTCCTTCGAGCTGCGCTTTCGTTAAGTCCTCCCAGCCCATCCAGATAATCGCCATGGTGCGAAGGCCGGCCTCGATCTCGACGTGGACTTCGTGTCCCGGATCGAAGTAGCAGAGGTCGACCTCGCCGCCATCGAACACGAGCCAGTGCTCCCGCACGATGGTCTCCGCGTCCGGAAAGAGGAAATGCACGGTGAACCGCGGCGGGAACTCGGGCAGTGGCTTCACGTTGCGGCGGATGTCCCACATCAGCAGCCGCGCATCCACGTCCCGGACGGAAGGCTCGACGTCGATCCATTCCTGCCCCCAGTTCGCCATCGCCTTTACGACGGCGCCAAGCGCCTCCCCCGCGGGCGTGAGTCGATACGACCCTTTCGCGCCACGCGGTCCCGCATGACAGGCCACAGCGCCGGCAGCTTCAAGCTCCTTCAGCCGCCGCGCCAGCAGATTGCGTGACATCAAAGGCACACCGCGGCTGAGGTCATTGAAGCTCGTCGAGCCTTCCAGAAGCTCGCGGACGATCAGCATCGTCCAGCGGTTGCAGAGGAGCTCCGCCGCCATCGCGAGCGGACAAAACTGGCCGTAGACGCTTCCCACCTTTGCCGGCATACGTTCCTCCATGACTTTTTCGGAGTTTAAAGACGAAGCGAGACCGCTGGTAGTACAGATTCTGTACTGGAAAGGCCGTAACCGATAGCTGCATATTACGCGCTCACCCACACCAAGCGAGGAAAATCATGGCCACTATCCGCACCTGCACCAGTGAGGCCTGCTCCCTTCCCGAATCCGCAATCAGCTCCCTCGCGACGGCCATGCGCGGGCGGCTCATACAGCCCGAAGACGCCGGGTACGACGCAGCCCGGCAGGTGTGGAATGCGACGATCGACCGCCGGCCTGCGTTGATCGCGCGCTGTCATGACACCGCGGACGTGATCGCGGCTGTGAAGTTTGCGTCCACTAATGCACTGCTCGTTTCGGTACGCGGCGGCGGCCACAACATCGCCGGGAGCGCACTGTGCGATGACGGTCTGACGATCGACCTTTCCGCGATGCGTGGCATTCGCGCGGATGCCGGCCAGCGGCGCGCCTGGGTTCAAGGCGGCGCCCTCCTTGGGGATGTGGACCATGAAACCCAGGCCTACGGCCTTGCGGTTCCACTCGGCATCAATTCGACGACCGGCGTGGGCGGCCTCGCTCTCGGTGGCGGGTTCGGCTGGCTCAGCCGAGCGTTCGGCCACACCGTTGACAATGTCATCAGCGCCGATGTCGTTACCGCGGCCGGCGACCTCGTGCGCGCGTCGGCTTCCGAAAACACGGATCTCTACTGGGCCATCCGTGGGGGCAGCGGAAACTTCGGCATCGTCACCGCCTTCGAGTTCAGGCTGCACCCGGTCGGCCCTACGATCCTCTCGGGACCGGTGGTTCATCCCTTGGATCACGCGCCCGCGGTGCTGCGCGCGTATCGGCAGGTCGCGCGCGAGCTGCGGGACGAGGCAAGCTGCTGGTTTGTCCTGCGCAAGGCGCCACCTCTGCCATTCCTCAAGCCCGAGCACCATGGCGCACCGGTCCTGATACTCGCCATGGCGTACGCCGGCGCGGTCGAGCAAGGCGAGGCCGCATTGAGGCCGCTGAGGGAAATAGGCACGCCGCTCGCCGACGCCGTATCGCCTCATCCATACGCCGCCTGGCAGGCCGCGTTCGATCCGCTTCTCGCACCCGGCGCTCGTAACTACTGGAAGTCGAACGATTTCGCCGAGCTTCGCGACGAGGTCCTCGACCTCATGGTGGCTGCGACCCGGAATCTGCCGGAGAACGAATGCGAGATCTTCGTCGCGCAGCTTGGCGGCGCTGCGGGCCGCGTGGCTGGCGACGCGACGGCTTACGCCCATAGGCAGACGCGATACACGATGAACATTCACGGCCGCTGGCAAAGCCCTTCCGGCGACGAGAAAGTCACCGCCTGGGTTCGAGACCTGTACGCACGATCGGCGCCGCTCTCGACCGGTTCGGTCTACGTCAACTTCGTGCCAGAGGCGGGGGAAGTCCGGACAGTCGGTCCGTTCGGCGCCAACGAGGCGAGGCTGAGACGAATCAAATCGGTGTTCGATCCGTTGAACCTTTTTCGCGCGAACGTTCCGATCGAGCCGCTGCGCACGAGCGCTGCCGCGTAGTCACGCAAGCGTCAGGAGCAAGGCAACGCGCTCCTGATGAGTCAGCGAACGTCGGCGCTTGGGCGATGGCCTGGCGTCCCGGGATCGCGACGCGCGAAGATGTGCGGTCCGATTTCGGAAACGCTCCGCGCGCCCACGTAGCCGAAGGTGCGCTCCATTTCGTCTGAAAGTATCTTGATCGCGCGCGCGGCGCCCGCCTGCCCGCCGCAGGCCGTGCCGTAAAGCGTCGCCCTGCCGACCAGCACCATCTTCGCGCCCAGTGCCAGCGCCTTGACGATGTCGCTGCCGCGGCGGATGCCGCTGTCCAGTATGACGGTGCAGCGGTCGCCGACCGCGTCCACGATCTCCGGCAGGATGTCTATGGTCGCCACGGCGCTGTCGAAGGCGCGTCCGCCGTGGTTCGACACCACCACGCCATCGGCGCCCGCGTCGACTGCGGCCCGCGCCTGATCGCCGCTCAGAATGCTCTTGACGATGAGCTTGCGCGGCCAGAAGTCGCGGAATTTCCTGATATGTTCCCAGGTCATCGCCTGGAATGCCTTCGGACGCACGCGCGTCTTGCCGTCGAGAATGGTATGGCGGTAGCGCTCGGGAAAGTTGGCATTCGTGGGCATGCCTTCGTTCATGAGGTACTTGCGCATCACGCGCCACATCCAGCCGGGATGCATAGCCATGTCCACCGCTGCCGTAACATTGGGTCGGAACGGAAAGGAGTAGCCGTTGCGCTCGTTGTGCTCGCGCCCACGGCCCGGCGCGCCGTCGATCGTAACGACCAGAGCTTCCAAGCCCAGGTCGCGCGCACGCGTGACCATTTCGTAGGAGCCTTCCTCATCCGCCCAGGGATAAAGCTGGAACCACTTGCGTGCATCCGGCACTTCCCTGGTGAGTTCTTCCATGGAAGTGAGCGCACCCGTGGCCAGCGTGAAAGGAATGCCCGCCGCGGCAGCGGCCCGCGCCAGCTCCACCTCGCCTCGGTACCACATCAGTCCGGAGCTGCCCGTAGGCGCGATGCCGAACGGCAGCTCGATGCGCTTGCCGAAGATCTCGGTGCCGAGGTCGCGCTTCGACCAGTCGTTGAGAAAGCGCGTGCGCAGCTTGATGCGCTGAAGCGCCGCGCGGTTTTCCTCGAGCGAAATGCCGTCCTCGGTGCCCTTGTCGACGTATTCGAAGATCCCTTTGGGCAGGCGGTGCTGCGCAGCCTCGCGCAGATCGAAGATGTTGTAGCAGCGGTCCAGGTTTGTCATCGCCTGTTACTCAGCCGGCCGATGCGCCCGCAGGAACGAGCGCACCTGGCGCACCGCGATGGGGATCAGCTCCTTGGGATCCTTCCACGGGTAGTGGGCCAGCTCCGATTTCGGTGCGAGCATTGCCGTTTCCCACGCCACGTCGTACGGGTGCCCCGGGATGTCGTCCAGCAGAATCAGCATCGGCGTCTGGCAGTTGCGCACGAAATCGCGGTTCACGGTGAACAGGAAGTCGGGGTTGGGGAACATCCGGGTCAGGAACTTCTCGATCATGTCCGGCGTGATCGCGGGGTTACGCTTCATGAGCTCGGGGGCCCAGCTCTTCATGCTGAGGTCGCGCATGTAGGTCGGGTGAGCCTTGTTCCAGCCAACGGGCTGCGCCGGCACGGCGGCGACGACCCGGTCCGGCGCGCGCTTGACGAGGTTCCAGATGTACGGCGCGCCGATGCAGTAACCCAGTGCCATGAAGCGCTTGATGCCGAGGTGATCCATCAGGCCGAGCAGGTCGTCGGTGTAGGAGTCCCACGGCCGGTCGACCTCGAGCGGGCCGGTCGACTGCCCGCCGTGCGCGTTGCGCAGGTCCGTCACGATGCAGCGATATTCATCCTTGAACTCCTCCATGGCGTTGAACGGCGCGCGCTTCCTGGCCCACTCGATCGTCGAGTTCAGCCCTCCGCCGGAGATGATCAGCAGCGGGAAGCCCTTCCCGGCTTCCTCGTAGGCAATGCGGACGTCGCCTTTCTGGTAAAACGGCATGGCAGCTCCCTCTTTCCTGGTCTGTTGTGCGAACGCGCCTGGCGCAGCGGCCATCACCGCCGCGGCGGCGCCTGTGGTCAACAGGGTGCGTCTTGTCGAATCCACGATGTCGCTCCCTTCCTTGGCCACCTATTCTAACGGGTTTTCCGCGTGGACGGGCGAGGGCCAGTAGCGCGGCGGATAGTATGCCGTCTCGCAAATAACTTGTACAAATGTCCTGTCATTGCGAGTGGAGCGAAGCAATCTCGTTGCAAGCAACGTCACCGCGGCCCGCCGCGAGATCGCCGCGTCGCAGACCGCCACGCTCCGCTCGCGGCTATCGGCGCCTCGCGATGACAGAACGATTCCTGCAAGATGCTTGCGGGACACGAGGCTAGGTCGCGGCGAACGCGGGCATCACTTCGCGCGCGAAGCGGCGCCGGCTCCGCCGGCCCCGTTCGCCGCCACCGGACAACAGATCGAGCGTCGCCGCCTGTTCCGCCAGCAACACCGGGTTGTGCCACGGCAACACCATCACGGCGGTGCCGAGCCGCAGCGATTTGGTGCGGGCGCCCAGCCAGGTCAGCAGGTTCAGCGTGGCGGAAACCTGACCGTAGCCGGTGAAATGGTGCTCCACGACGAA